>NVWB01000214.1 GCA_002733575.1 Blastopirellula sp.
ATCGGCACATGTTTGTTAGCTGTATTACTGTATACACTTTCAGGCTGTACTGACTCGGAGTTAAAGAACGCTGAGTTAGAAAGTACGGCCATAAATAAAGAACCTGTCCCAGCCGAGCTAGTAAAAGAAACCAAAAAAGCAAAAACTTATAAGGTGCATTACGAGTTTCAAGAAGAACAATGGGATGACCCAGAAGTATTGAGTACGACTCGCTTACAGTTTGCTTGGGTCAAGCCAGGTGATAAAAAAACCAATAGAAGTTTATGGAGTATGCGCTTAGATGGCTCTGACTTGCGTCAAGTGGCTTCTATTGAACTGATAGACACGCCAACAGCAGGCGCTTTAGATGCTCGCTTTCCTATAGTGCGTTCACCGAATAACCGTTACGTAGCCTTTGCTGTAAGAACATGCCCTAACTGTTCTGAGCGCCGTATTCTGGATTTAGAAACCAAGGAAGTGATTGTGGCCCCTATGGGGGGCAATAACCCAGGCTTTAAGTGGATGCCAGATAGTAAGTCCATCGTATTTAATGCCGAAGGTTTAATGCATTACAATCTTGAAACCCGAAAAGGTGAACATATTCGCTCACGTTTTCGTGATGACAATTGGGGTTCTTGGCACTTGATTGATAATGGCAAAAAAATAATAGTAAGCCTTAATAAAAAAAGTTATACCTATGACTTTAATAGTGGTGAGCTATTGAAAGAGCAGGAGAGTTTTTTTGGCTCCAATATACATGGGCATTATTTAACCTATGATCAAAAATACTGGATAGTTTCAGGACAAAGTGATGCCTTTGATGGCTATGGGTGGTCAAATTTTGATTCGCCTGACGAACCTTTTGAGCAGGCTGGCAGAACGCTGGGTACTTGTTATGCCAGTTTGACTTATCGAGCACCGATCTATAAAGGTTATTCAAAAGGGATGATAGTGAGAATGCCAAAAGGCCTTAAAGATGTTTTATATCTATTGCCTAATCCAGATAATGCGCGAGCGAATAATATCACCTTGTATAATGCGCAAGCAGAAGACCTTGAGCGAAGTTATTAGTATTGCAGTCTTAATTTCACTATTTGCTACAAAAATATAAAGGGCATTTCAGCTCAGACCCACAAAAGGAACATGGAAGTATGTCCGTTGAAATCCCACACTTGTATTTGGTAAGCGCGCAGTTTGATGCTGATGGTAATATACAGAAAGGCAGTGCGCGGCCTATTGGTAATACCTTTATAACCCTAGAAAACCAGCATACGGTTATCATTCCTGAAGATCAGGATTTAGAGATAATCTCAAAGACCGAAATTAAAAAACAGCGTCAGCTGTATTTGACCGATGCGCATGGAAGTATTAGTAACTTCGTTAGTGGTAAAAACAGTGAGAATATAAGCCAAGCGGAAGAGCAGGCTTTTGCAATTAGTACCAATGCTGAACTATTGGAAAAAGCTGACTTGTATATGCCGCCTGCTCACTTAGTCCAGTATAGCTTTGCCGCTAATGGTTACGAGAACTGGCTGCCTGAGTTCCATAAACAATTAGATACTATTATTAAGGCAAGCAAGGCAATTCATCCAACTCTAGGGTTAGATACTCGTCTAGTCGATGTTGATACGCATTTTGAAAATCCTGAGTCTTCGACCTCGGTAGATTATAAAACGTGGTGCAAGAAAAATTCAGGGCTTAAAGTCAGAGCATTGTGCTTGCCACGAGTTCGAGCATTTATGGTTCGTTTTTCTGATAGTCGCTATTTGGATGCGGATGTAAAAATAACAAATCGCCAAGGGCAGCAAGTTTTTTATGCTGATTCGGGGAAAGTGAGCATAGATGCCAAAGTTGTTGAATTAACGGACCTAGACAATACAGTTCTCGGCTATGGCGCTGTTTTCTTTGATGTAGATAATCATTTCGATCCAAGTGCAAATTCAAACGAGCACATCTATCAATTTACTATTAAGCCAGATGATCAAGAAATTGATTTGGGTAATGACGATAATAGTTACAAATTAGTCGAACGCCTACGTTTTCCGATTAAAAATAATGCGGGAGATTTTGATGTTATTAATGGCGATGCCTTTTCTTTAGAAGAATGCTTGGTTCGCCAGTTCCCGCTGCGCTTTCCGAATATCATAAAAAACATTAGTGATCAGCAAAATAACCCAGACCCCATTAAAGGCACTGAGTCTTTATTGCACGCCATTACGACCAATCAAGATAAGTTAAAAATTATTGGTGGGGCCTATACTGCGGATTCAACAGCAAGTTTGTTACGAGTACTCGGCTTAGGTTTTTACAACAGTGTTCCAGAAGACAGCGAGAGCGCATTGCTACTTCGCGGCAGTATTAATCTTGCTTTTAATGTTTATGACTTAGGCAAAGAAACGATTAAGGCTAAGAATAAAGTCATAGAATACTATACCAATGAAGCCTCTGAAGTTGCTCGACGCATCGCAAGAAATAACGCGTTGAACATTATTACTGATGGAGTGCCGCCTTCTAATATATGGTTGAGTGCCGTTGCGGATGATGTTGATGATGTTATTGATGATCTTCATGAACTTCCCTTGCCTACCAAGTTACAAAAAGTGTTTAAAGCAAGCCAGACCATTACTGATAAACTCGGTAAAGGCATGGATGTGTATTCTGCCTTCAATGATGTTCAGGGGATATCTGTTGCTTATGACAAGATGAAATCGTCGATAGGTGATACCAATAAGATATTTACTGATTATGCCTATAAAGTTCATTTTAATGATATGGAATCAAAGGATACCAACAAACTTACACGCCAAGAACTCGAAGATAGTAAGAATGAATTAGTTTCGTTCCAAAAAGAACACAAAGAAACATCGCAAGTTTCACAAGTAGGTGATGTTACGTTTATTAATGTAACCTTTGCTTTTGATCGAGCAGGCTTTGTGAAAGATGATAGCTTTGATGGTTTAGTCAGTTTTTTAAAGTCTATAAGATTGCCTTTTGATTTAATACTGGCTGGTCATACGTGCAATATAGGAACCGCTTCTTATAACCTTGAGCTATCAAGACGGCGTGCGCTTTCTGTTGAAAAAATATTGTTAGATGCGGGTATTGGTGAGTCAGCAACGGTAAATATTTCTATTCAAGCTTTTGGAGAGTCTAAGCCCATTGTTGACAATGAGGAGGGCGAGGAGAATAGAAAGAAAAATAGACGGGTAGATGCTGTTATTGCTCTTAAAAAAGTGGGTCGATTTAAACCTTCCCGGGAAGGTATCGAGTCGATTGAGAAGTACCGAGCACTCTCAAGTATCCATACTGCAGAAATGGGCGATAGCATGTCCAAAGCTGTGGTATCAACACTAGACCTAATTGCAGGCATTCCGCCTACCAACTTTGCGCATTTAGCCTTTTCGCTACTGTGGTCAGCAGCGGGCGTTCTTTCTGACGGTGCTAATTTATTGAATGATGCTGTTTTTGGTAAGGCCTTTTTAAAGGCAACGACTGACTTTAATCAGCATGATCGGCTTTCAGCAGCCAATCAAGCATTACTGTTGGAAGGTACGGAAATAAATAAAAATATTAATGCGGGTTATTACCTTGAGACTCAGGTGCGTTTACGCGCAGAGGCACTGAACGGTTTAATGCAGCTATTAATGCGCTGCTCCATTGAAACAGATGATATTACAAGCCGTTTAAAGTTTGATATTGATAATGTTAAAGATACCCGTACCTCGTTTAGTTATGCTGATAACCTGAAGTTTTATCGCGTTAATGAGTATGTGCAAACGTATATTCTTTCTGATGGTTGGAAACTTTTCTCTGGTGCACTTCACCCTGTTGCCTTAGATGATTACTGGTTGTATTTGATTAAGACCAGTGACCTAGAAGCCAAAGTAAAATCAACAAAAAATGAAACTTGGCAGGATAAAGAGTTAGCGCGTATTACGAAGTACGCCAAAGATACATTCTCATACCTAGATTTGGTTAAAGACAATATTATAGATTTAGCAGGCGATTTAATGCTTGCAAAAAAGTTTGTCGCGAACAATGTGCTAACTCTATTTCACAAGGAACGTGATTACTTGACCACTGCACGTTTTCAAGAGTTCTTCCCAATTCATTATACTCAGAGTGATAATCTTGATGAGTTATTTATAGCCGCTAAGCCTGATTTTTCTGATTTAGATGAAGATATTTATTTGGGTATGATGCATTCGGTGAAAGAAGCGGGGGACACATCTTCGGTTTGGACACCAATGTCAACTTGGCTTGAAAAATCTGATAAGGGCAAGCGAGCTTGGATTTCGCCTTTAGATGAAATTAGAGTTTGCATTCTTTTAGACCCAGAAAGCGACATTATTAGCGAGTATATTGAAGACGGCACTATTTCTTACCTTCCTTATAAGGTTTTTCCAACCCGAGTCGATGGTTTGGATATGTCGGCTCCTGCTAATGATGGTTTTATTGGTAAACTGAAATATGATGATTTAACGCCTGATGAAAAGAAGCTATTGGGCGATCATAAGAAGGAGGATGTTAAAGATAAATTATATGGGGCTATTGTTTATCCATATTTCAATCTTGGTAAGAAAAAGATTCATGGTACTAAGCCGGTAGCGGGAAGTGTTAGTGCTTGGTTGAATGTAACTTCAGAGCATGCTCTAGGTGGTATTTATAATTCGGATCACCGCTGGGATATGCGTTATAAGTATGAAGTTATGCTGGGATATAATACGGCAACGTTGAAAAATATTTGCTATAAGAAAAAAGTCAATATAGGACGTATGAAGGGGACCTATTATCCTTACGAATTCCCTTACGCTATTTGTGATAGTGAAAAGTCGCCTTACAAGGGAGAGTCTGCATTACTAGATAGGCATTTCTTACAAGTTGGCATAGGAGAGAAAGAGGTCACTCCGCCTTTATTTGTTAATCCAGATGTTTTCTGCGTACTTAATAGCAATATAAAAGATGGGAAATATCATTACTCTAATAAGGACTGGTATGAAGGTTCAAAACCGCCTTCTAATGTTAAATTAAATACAGGTATTATCGATTCAATTTCAACTTCAGTTTTATCTTTGCCAGAATTCAACTGGGAAGACGAAGTGGAAGTTGTGGTATTAGTTGTTTGCGATTCTTTAGACGATAAAGCATACGATAAGCGCTTAATGAAAACAGACTCTATTCCTGCTCAGGTTCAATTATTGCGAGAAGGGGTTAATGTTCCTGAGAACATTGGTATGCATGCTAAATATGTGACACCTTATTTTTCTGCAAAGCTGTTTGATGGCCCCAAATACGATACAGCCCTTCAGCCACTTGGTAATATTGTGAAAAGCAGAGTTTCTGGGCTTGAGTTTGAATGGTCTAAGGAAGTTGCTGGCGATGATTTTTCCCAATTAGAGGCGCATTTATCAGAGTCAAGCACCTTGGGAATGCTGTCAGGTATAAAGCCCGATAAAGAAGATGTAGACGATAATGCCGAGGATAGCAGTGGATCACTTGCGGGGTTTGTACAGGATGCAATATCAGACAAAGTTGATGAGACTATGGATAGTGTTGCAGATTCTTGGGATAGTTTTATGGGTAATACCATAAGCAAGCCAGTGTATGCTGCTCGAATCATTTTAAATTATCAAGATTTATTGGGTTCAATGCGTAACGGAATAAAACCTTTCGCGGTTAACCCGTTTGATTTGTTTAATAAAAACTCTGATAGCACGAAAAATAAGGTTTGGAAGCTTCGCTTGCGTGTAACGTCAGCCGGTGATTCTGGTGTTGCTGGTATAATTGCGCAAGGTGAGTATGAATTGCCTTATCCACAGGGCTTGGCAAGTAAGAAAAGTCATTGGTATAAAAGAGATGAAAAAGATTTTTTAAGTGCCAAGAAAATTACTGAGAATGATAAGAAGTTTGCAAAAGAAGATGAAGATAAGGACGTATTTGGAAGGCGACCAGCGCATACTATTACACCCCTAATGCAGTGGGTAATGAATGATAATGGGGTGAAGAATGAATTGTCGGATAAGCAAAAGAAAAGTATCGGAAATTGGTTATTAAAGCAGGGAGATCGTAAAGTGCTTAGTATGACTGAGCAAGAGGCTCTGAAGTAACGGTTAATATTGAACGATTTTTTCCTTTTGTATAAATACTGGTAGTTGTTAGATTAAATCTAGCAGCTACCTTAATTCTTAATGAATGAGGATAAATAAGACCTTAAAGACAATGGAAACCTGCAGTAATCTGTTCTGAAAAAATCAATTTCGCCTCTGAAAATTATAAATATCTGATAATGCTATCGCCATAAATGAATTTGACAGTTGGTTAGATGACTGGGCTACGGCGATTTAAACATAATGAAGGATATAACGATCAAACATCCCAAGAATTTTAACTGGCTAACGCATATCGGCACATGTTTGTTATTAGCATTGCTGTATACACTTTCAGGCTGTACAGACTCGGAGTTAAAAAATACTGAGTTAAAAGGTGCTGAGCTTGAAAGTGCGGCCATAAATAAAGAACCTGTTCCTGCCGAGCTAATAAAAGAAACCAAAAAAGCAAAAACTTATAAGGTGCATTACGAGTTTCAAGAAGAGCAGTGGGACGACCCAGAAATACTAAGCACGACTCGTTTGCAGTTTTCTTGGTTGAAGCCAGGTGATGATAGTATAAGTGAAAGTCTATGGAGTATGCGCTTAGATGGCTCTGATTTGCGTCAAGTTGCTTCTTATCAATTGCTCGACACCCCAACTGCAGGCACTTTAGATGCCCGCTTTCCTATTGTACGCTCACCGAATAACCGTTACGTAGCCTTTGCAGTAAAAACATGCCCTAACTGTTCTGAACGCCGTATTCTGGATTTAGAAACTAAAGAAGTGATTGTGGCCCCTATGGGAGGTAATAACCCAGGCTTCAAGTGGATGCCAGATAGTAAATCCATCGTATTTAATGCCGAAGGATTAATGCATTACAACCTTGAAACCCGAAAAGGTGAGTTTATTCGTTCACGTTTTCGTGATGACAATTGGGGCCCTTGGCACTTGATTGATAACGGTAAAAAATAATCGTGAGCCTTAATAAAAAACGTTATACCTATGATTTTAATAGTGGTGAGCTATTGAAAGAGCAGGAGGGGTTCTTTGGCTCCAATATACATGGGCATTATTTAACCTATGATCAAAAATACTGGATAGTCTTAGGACAAAGCGCTGCCTTTGATGGCTATGGGTGGTCAAATTTTGATTCGCCTGACGAACCTTTTGAGCAGGCTGGCAGAGCGCTGGGTACTTGCTATGTCAGCTTGACGTACCGAGCACCAATATATGGAGGGTACTCAAAAGGAATGGTAGTAGATATGCCAAAAGGGACTAAATATATTTTATATTTATTGCCTAATCCTGATAATGCTCGGGCGAACAATGTAACGCTATATAATGTTCAAGCAGAAGATCTTGAACGAAGTTATTAGTATTTCAATTCCCGATCGAGTGGATGCCGTTAAGCGGAACCTTAAAGATAATATTTTTTTCTAAGTTGGATTTTTAAAATGATAATTATTAGGCTCCTGTTAATCACGTTACTTGCATTCACCCCAAACGCTTTCAGTGAAACCTTTGAAACTGACATAGTTCAAGCTGCCCTCGAGCGTACCCAGCACAACGTACGCTACGATGGCAGTTATATGTCAATCCCATACCCTAATGGTGATGTTCCCGCTAACATCGGTGTTTGCACCGATGTCATCATTAGAACTTATCGTGCAATAGGGACTGATCTTCAGAAGCTAGTTCACGAAGATATGCTGGCTAATTTTGGAGCTTATCCGTCAAAGCGTATTTGGGGGATGAGCTCTACCGATAAGAACATTGATCATCGCCGTGTCCCCAATCTTCAGGCCTTTTTATCTAGAAAGGGTGAGAAGCTGGCAGTTTCTAATGATGCTTCCGATTATAAAGCAGGTGACATTGTTACTTGGATGCTGACAGGTAACCTTCCTCATATAGGCTTGATTACTAATAACGTATCTTCAATTTCAAACAACCCATTAGTCGTTCATAATATTGGCGCAGGGCCAAAGCTTGATGATATGCTTTTCTCTTATAAAATTACGGGGCATTATCGATATGTTCCCTCTAAATACCGTGAATCAAGTCTGTAGTGTAATGGTTTAGTAATGAAAATAATTCTCTCTAGTTTATTCTGCCTGCTTACTTTATTGTCGAGTACATCTTCTGCTGAAATTTATAAATGTTACGTGGCTGGAAAGCTAGTATTTACCGATGAGCCCTGTGATGGAGAGAAGGTGATTCTTGGGGTGACTAACTCTATGCCCGCAGAGGAAAAGCCCTTTGTCTACGAGCCACTAAAAGTGCCCTATGCAAGTAATCAGTGGTATTACGGTTATGCAGGGTATAAGCGAGCTCTGAGGTTGCAGAAGAAATATGACGCGCCTATCTTTGTGTATTTTCAAGCGGATTGGTGCGGCTATTGTCGTGAATTAGAAAACCAGCTGATTCAAACATCAAAAGGCGTAAAAGCCCTTAATAAAGCGATTAAGGTAAAAGTAACCCCTGAAGACAGTCAGGCAGATGATGCCTTTTTTAGGAAGCTTGGGGGCAATGCTTATCCGACGTTATTTATGCAGGCTAAAGGGAATAATAACCTGCAAAAGATTCCTGTTCGTAGCAAGCGACAGGGTAGGTGGAAGATGCTGACGGCGAATGATTTGACTCTTTTAATTGATGAATCGTAATAGTGGTTTATAAAAACCGCGCTAACTGCTTTTGAGTCGTCGCGGTCTCTTCCATCATAGTTTTTGTATTTTGATTCACGTCTTGCATAGAGGTACTAATATCTTCACCTAGCTGACTAATATTAGAGACCAGCTGATCATTTTCTGCGAAGCTTCCATCTATTACTTTTATATCTTGCTCGACTCCCGATAGAGCGTTTAGGTCGTGATTAAGAGCGGCGACCATTTCACTGAATTTGTCTGAGTTCTCACCCATCTGTTCTTTCAATAGATCAGACTCTTGGTATAGCCCTGAAGATTCTTTTTCAGTATGGCTAACCAATTTTTCCATGCCGGTAATATGTTCACTAATCTCTATGGTGGCAGTGTTCACTTTTTGTGCAAGAGAGCGCACTTCATCGGCAACTACGGCAAAACCTCGGCCACTTTCACCTGCTCGTGCCGCTTCAATAGCAGCGTTAAGAGCCAGTAAGTTGGTTTGTTCAGAGAAGCCTTCAACCAGTTTTAAAATGCTACGAATGTTGCTGGCACTTTCACTGAGTTGACCAACAGTATTGCCAAAATTCCCAAGCAGCTGATTGATGCCATTTATCTTACTTTGCATTTCTATCAAGTCAGTTGAGGACTGTTGTGCTGTTTTAACGTTTAGCTTAGTGGAGGCAGAGAGTTGTTCGATATTGCTGCTAATGGAATGGATATTTTGTTTTAGCTGGTCACTGCTATCATGAATGCTTTGTCCTAATTGGTTCTGCTTATTGGTATTTTCTATGCCTTGTTCTACCGAGTGCAATACCTGTTCATTTACCTTGCTGGCATTCAAAGCGTGGCTATAGGTATCTTGCAGTATGGCTTGTAGGTTTTCGACAAAATGATTGTAGCTTTTAGCCAGTTCACCAAATTCATCATGACTAAAGCTAGGAAGTCGCTGAGATAAATCCCCTTGTTTTTTGTTTATATTCTCCAAAGTCTGTTGCATTAATTTAACGGGTCTAACAATTAAATAGTTTAAATAAAACAGGGTGAAGCCAAACGCAATCGAGGTGAATAATATTATGCCATACAAACTACTTTGCTTATCTTCTGGAATAAGGCTACTGAGCTGAAAGTAAGACAATATTTGAATAGTGAAGAGAAAGGCCAGGTTACCCAGAATCTTGCGATTAAGGGTATAGAAAAATACTTTTTCAACCTGATTATAAATTGAGATAAACCACTGCATGTGTAACGTCCTTAAAACGGTCTATTAGCTATTGCGATTGAGTATAGACAGGATCTAGGACTTTTGGCTTAGTAGGAAGGTTTTTATGCTACGACTTGATATACATCAATAATATATATTACTAACGTATATCAAAAGATCTAGAGAAAGGATCAAGGTTTGTCTATACCTTAACGGAGAAGGGCACCGAACTTATGCCGATGATGCTGGCGATGATGGATTGGGCAGAAAAATATAAGTACCACCAGAGTTTATTAAAAAAATAAGAGCTGATTCGGCTGCGCTGCAGCAAGAGCTAATGAATTAAAACTTATCTTCTAATAAATCCTTAGCGGCACGAAAAGCTTCCTGTGCCGCAGGAGCACCTGCATAGACAGCAGAATGCAGCAGTACTTCACGAATCTCTTCTGGGGTAGCCCCGTTATTCAATGCTCCCTGAATATGGCCTTTAATTTCAGTAGAGGCCTTCATCACAGCCAGCATACCAACCGTTACCAGAGAGCGTGTTTTACGGTCTAGCCCTTCGCGCTGCCAAACAGAACCCCAGGCGTGTTCGTTTATCCATTCTTGTGCTGGTTCCATGAAGGCTGTGGTATTGCCCATAGCTTTATCGACAAAGTCTTCTCCCATTACTTCGCGACGTACTTGTAGGCCGTTATCAAAATCTTCTTTGCTCATGTTTTATTTCCAATCTAATGAGTAATAATTTAACTCAGACGAATAAGGTTTATAAAATGATATGTTAGAGAAAAATAGCCTATGAAAACAGACATATTTTATTGTTGTAATACCACTATAAACTAAAATTAATACAGTATCTAAAACAACAGATTTTTAAGTTAATGGTGGCTTTATGTATGCTTTAAAAGTTGAACAGTTCTCTGGTAATAAACTTGCCGATGATATCAATAAGGCCTCTATCGAAGCGGTTGAGAGTATTGGAAGTCTTGAAGGCATTAACGAAAGCAGTAATGATAACTATCAATTCTCGTTAGATGACTTTGGCGAAACAAATGAGCAACTTGAAGATCAAATCACCACGCTAGCAGGGCAAATAAACGCCGCCAATTATCGTTTTTTAAAACTCATTGCAGAATTCGATCGCAGACAAGCATGGGCAGGTTACGGCCTACGCTCTTGTGCTCACTGGCTAAACTGGAAGTGCAGCATCTCCATGAACCCTGCCCGAGAGAAAGTAAGAACCGCACGTGCATTAGAAGGTTTACCAGGGATTAATGAAGCCTTTCAAAAAGGCGAACTGAGTTTTTCTAAAGTGCGTGCCATGACCCGAATTGCGACGGTCGAAAATGAAGACTATTTATTAAACATTGCAGAATATGGCACAGCCCAGCATGTAGAAGTTGTCGTTAAAGCCTACCGTACCGTTAGCCGCATTGCTGATACTCCAGAAGATTTTAATGCGGTAGAAATAGACGAGTGCAAAAAGAGTGTATTAGGTGAAACCAAGCATGAACTCAGGCAGCAACAGCATGAGCAAGAAAACCGAAGCGTCACTTGTTACCAAGATGATGATGGCATGTGGATTATAAAAGCCAAGCTACCCGCAGAAGAGGGCGCATTAGTTGCCAAAGCACTGCAAGCGCTGGGTGATAGTATTGCTGATTCTAAAAAGAGAGACGTAGATAAAGAAGATACTGAAAATAGTGAAAAAGACGTTTCAGCTGAAACAGAAACGTTTTCGCTAGATGCGGAGGAAGAGAAACTCACCTTTCCTCAGCGTCGTGCCGATGCTTTAGTGGCTTTCGCTGAGCATTATCTAGCTAACCCCGAAATTGAGTCATTAAAAGGCGCAGAACGTTGCCAGTTAGTGCTGCACATAAGGGCTGGTGCTGAGAATACAGGTACTGGTAATGATACAAGCCTAGATGGACGCTGGTTAATCCCTAATGCCGCCAGACGCTTAGCTTGTGATGCCAGCTTGCTGGTGGTGCAAGAGGATGAGGTCGGCAATGTATTGGATATAGGCCGTAAGACTCGGATTATTCCTGTAGCTATGGAGCGGGCTTTATCGATTCGTGATGGCGGTTGCTGTCAGTTTCCGGGTTGTTGTGACACTCGTTATACCGAGGGCCATCATATAAAGCACTGGGCGGATGGTGGAGATACTAAGTTAGATAACTTGGTGACCTTGTGTCGGTATCATCATAGGGAACTGCATAAAGGCTCGTTCTTCCTATCGCTTAAACCTGATTTAGAAACTGATAAGCCAGTACGCTTTACCGAGAGGCTGTGTTTTTCTAAAGTTGATCGTTATTTTGATGCGCCTTTTAACCGCTCCGAAGACTATGTTATCGCCGCTAATCCCGCTAAGTTCACTTGTGCTTGCTGTGACCCTTCTGATTTAAGTAAGACTTTACCTCGGTTGATTTATAATTCGATTGACGAGAATACGGCAGTTACTAAATGGGCGGGAGAAGGCATGGACTTAGGAATGGCGGTTGATGGTTTGTTGAATGCAGGCAAGAGGTGGAAAAATGGACTCAATTAGTTATACAGAAGCTCGAAGAAATCTTGCTAAAGTAATGGATCAAGTTTGTAATGGTCATGCCCCAGTTATGATTGCGCGTAAGGGTAAGGATTCTGTAGTTATGATGTCTCTTGAGGAATATCAGGCGATGGAAGAAACCACCTATCTATTACGATCGCCTGCCAATGCGCGTAACTTACTTGAATCAATCGCTGAGCTAGAAGCGGGTAAGGGCACAGAGCACGCTTTGATTGAAGAATGAAACTCACTTTTTCAACTAAAGCTTGGGAAGGTTATCTATATTGGCAATCAACCGATAAGAAAATTTTCAAGCGTATTAATACGTTGATTAAAGAAATTCAACACACTCCTTTTGAGGGCGTTGGCAAGCCTGAGCCTTTGAAATATGGGCTTTCAGGTTATTGGTCACGGCGTATTAATGGTGAGCATCGTTTAGTTTATAACGTTGAAGATGATGCTAAAATGATTGCTCAACTTCGTTATCATTATTAAAGCAATATAAGTAAAGTTGATTCCTCTCCTTATAAAAGCTTTGGTGAGCATATTTTTATAATTGGAATGACTTGCCGTATAGAATCAATGGATTGTGTGAAAAACTTGGAGATGCATCCGTTTCATCCAGTTTTGATATTTATGTAATAATTGTCTGGTGGACGCTTGCCAGTTATTTACAAAAAAATGAGAGTGTAGGCGTAGAAAGTATTCGCTAGGCTATGAAATTAGGATCAGCTGAATACAGGAAACCTCAAACAATAATTATAGTGTATAAATTGAATATTTCTAAATATTCAGAAGGGAGTTAGATATGTCTGGTGGGATAATTGAATACGGTGAAGCTATTGTTAAAGATACAATAAATACGATAGGTAAAAAATTGTTGTCGAGGCTTTACGATGCTTATGAGGACATTAGAAAAGATAATATTTCTAACGATATTATTGCTTCTTTAACTTATCCAGATATCAATAATATGGAGTTGGCGCAACAAGTTAATCTAAATGTCAATAATAGGTATCTCTATTTTAGAAGTTTGCTGTCAGCTAATAAGAGAATTCATGTTGATGAGATATTTCATCCGCTTTCCGTAAAATGCTTTGATGATGAGATAACTAAAGATATATCAAAAGATGAGTTGTTTGATGAGAATTTGTTTGTTGTTCTAATTGGTAAGGCAGGACAAGGGAAGACAACCTCGCTGAGAAAGATAATTTCTAATGAGATTAACAAGGAAGGAGGAAAAATTCCGATATTAATACTTCTTCGAAATTTAGAATGGAAAAATAAGCAAAATATCTGTGATATTGTGTCTTCCGAATTTAACAGTATAGGGGTGCCTGTCGCCTCTGATTTGGTGCCTTATTTTATAACAAAAAATAAAATACTGATCTGCTTTGATGGCTTTGATGAGGTTCCTCATGAGTTTCGACGAAAGGCATTGAATTTGATAAAGAGTGTAAAGCACTCTTTCAATGGTACTGCACTAATCACAACTCGGCCAGACACTGAAGTGACCTATGAAACGGGTGAGTTTATTAATTTGGAGATAGAAAACCTAAAGAAAGATGATGTTGAAGCAATGATTGCTAACAATCCTTGTATTGAAGAGTCTGAGAGGGAGCTGCTTTTGGATAATTTAAAGGGTTCGAATATATATGATGTTCTTGTTACTCCGATCTTAACAGATATTTATATGGCTTCTTTTTACTATTTAAAGGAAACGCCTAAGACCGAGATTGATTTTTACAATGATCTTTTTATGGCTTTGTCGGATAGGCATGACAGAATTAAGTCACTTGATCGGGCGACAAAAACTGGCCTAGATAAACGAGAATTGTATAATATTTTTGTTAAAGCTTCTCTTCATATCCTGGTTTCGGGAGATCAAATAAGTTTTCTAAAAACTGACTTTGAGGGAATATTTTCAAAATATGCTAAAGGTTATGATCTTGATCCTAGGGGACGATTTGATTCTTTTTCTGATGTGATGGATATAACTTCATTGATAGTCCCTGATGGTCTATTTTTTTCTTATGTTCATAAGTCTATATTAGAGTTTCATGCGGCTAAGCTTCTAGCTACTGATGTTAATGAAGAGATGAAGGCAAGAGTATTAGGTAAAATTTCTCTTGATGGTAACCCTAGGTTTGATAATTTTTTGAAGTTTTTTTATGAGTTGGACTTTGTGGCCTTTAATGAGCTATATTTTTTTAAAGTGATTGATAATTTTTGTTCGGATTGTGAAAATTTGGATATGATTGAAGTTATTTCAAATGAAATGAAAATACCAAAATCTATAAATAAAAAGGATGGTCGTTCAATCGAGGATTATCCTCTCTTAGTTGTATCGTCAGGGAAGTTGTTAGGGGTGTTGTCTTTGATTTTAGGTGGCGATTTTTCTGAATATTATGAAAAAACAAGGAGAACTATTTCTGACGTGGTCTTGCTGGCCAGTAAAAATATGAGGGATGACAAGGAAGGGAGATATGTCAAACTTAGAGGGTATTTACAAGAAGAAGGTTTGACTGAGGTTGTTGAAGAGTTTGTTGGTTATGTGATTTCTATATCAATGGATCTAAAAGAAAAAGCAATGATAGAGATAGAAAAGCGTAGAGAAATATCATCAATGAAAGATCTTGAAGACTTTTTGTAGGATATAAATCACAAAAAAAGCCCGCAGTCGCGGGCTTTTTTGTATTTGAACTTAAAGACTCAAAGAGTCTTAGTCTTCATAGTTCTCAATAGCAGGGCAAGAACAAATCAAGTTACGGTCGCCGTACACGTCATCAATACGGCCAACTGAAGGCCAGAATTTGTGAGCGCCTAGGTTCTTAGTTGGGAATGCCGCTAATTTCTGCGAGTAAGGACGATCCCAATCACCAGTAATAACTGCTGCTGTATGCGGTGCGTTTTTCAGCGGGTTGTTTTCCGCGTCTAGTTCACCACTGTGTATCGCCATGATTTCGCCTTTAATCGAGATCATTGCGTTAGCGAAGCGATCGATTTCTGCTTTGCTTTCAGATTCCGTTGGCTCAATCATGAACGTGCCCGCAACTGGGAACGACATGGTAGGTGCGTGGAAACCGTAATCCATTAAGCGCTTAGCGATATCAACTTCTGTGATTCCGGTTTGCTCTTTTAATGGGCGCAAATCAATAATACATTCGTGAGCTACTAAACCGTTATTACCTGAATACAAAATTGGGTAATGTTCGGCTAAACGCTTGGCTAGGTAATTCGCTTTTAATAGAGCGTTTTGAGTTGCTTTACGCAAACCTTTGCCGCCCATTAGCGTAATGTACATCCAAGAGATCGTTAAGATACTCGCAGAGCCGTATGGGGCAGAAGATACCGCGCCTTGGCCTTTGCTTTCGTTATCTATCGGACGAACTGCGTGGTTAGCAACAAACGGTGCAAGGTGTGCTGCTACGCCGATTGGCCCCATACCAGGACCACCGCCGCCGTGTGGAATAGCGAAGGTTTTGTGCAAGTTCATGTGCGATACATCAGCGCCTAAGTACGCAGGCTGAGTAATACCCACCTGTGCGTTTAGGTTGGCGCCATCCATATACACTTGGCCGCCAAGGCTATGAACAAGTTCGCAAATTTCTTTGATCCCTTCTTCGTATACGCCGTGCGTCGATGGGTAGGTGATCATTCAGCACGAAAGGTTATCGCCAATTTCTTCGGCTTTTGCTTTCAAGTCTGCGAAGTCTACGTTGCCGAATTCATCACAGTTAGTCACGACTACTTTCATTGACGCCATTTGTGCTGAGGCAGGGTTAGTACCGTGGGCAGAGCGTGGAATTAAGCAAACGTTACGGTGACCTTCGCCACGGCTTTCGTGATATTTCTTAATCGCGATTAGACCCGCGTATTCACCTTGTGCACCTGAGTTAGGCTGCATGCAAATAGCGGAAAAACCGGTGATGTCTTTTAAGTAGTCATCTAGTTCACCAATCATTTGCTCGTAACCAACGGTTTGGTCTTTTGGCGCGAATGGGTGAATGGTCGAGAACTCAGGCCAAGACAGAGGAATCATCTGCGTCGTGGCGTTTAATTTCATGGTGCAAGAACCTAGGGTGATCATTGAATGATTCATCGCTAGATCTTTTACTTCCAAGCTCTTCATGTAGCGCAGCATTTCGTGTTCGCTGTGGTACGAGTTGAAGGTTGGGTGCGTTAGAAATTCTGTAGTACGAACTAACTCAACAGGAATTGAGCTAAAACCAGAAGCTACAATTTCAGCATCTAATTCATAAACGTCTAGGTTGAAGTCTTCAGCGGCATCGCCTAAGAAGATAGTAAACAACTCTGCAATATCAGCAGCGGATGTTTTTTCACAGATTGATACGCCAACAGATACTGCGCTATCAAGACGCAAGTTCGCTTCAGCGGCGAGAGCGCGTTGAATAACCGCATCACGATCGTCAGTGATAATCGTTAGGGTATCGAACCAAGTATCGTTAGCTAATTTAATACCGGCTTTTTGCAAACCTAGCGCTAAGATATCGGTCAGACGGTGAATGCGACCAGCAATGGTTTTTAAACCTTGTGGGCCGTGATAAACCGCATAGAAAGAAGAAAGGTTGGCCAATAATGCCTGTGCAGTACAGATATTAGAGTTCGCCTTCTCGCGACGGATATGTTGCTCACGAGTCTGCAATGCCATGCGCAATGCTTGGTTGCCCTGAGCATCGATTGAAACACCGATGATGCGACCCGGGATAGAACGCTTGTACTTATCTTTTGTCGCAAAGAACGCTGCGTGTGGTCCACCAAAACCCATTGGCACACCAAAGTGTTGAGCGTTACCCAATACAATGTCGGCGCCCATATCGGCAGGGGTCTTCAGTGCAACCAAAGCCATAAGGTCGGTTGCGACTGTGGCTAGTGCATCTTTTGCATGCAGCGCAGTAATAACGTCGGTGAAATCTTCAACGTTACCGCCTTTACCTGGGTACTGGAAAATAGCCCCAAATACTTCAGCATCTGCAGCGTCTGCTGCTGGTGCAACGATGATTTCCCAACCGAATGCTTCGGCGCGGGTTTTAATAACGTCGATGGTTTGCGGTAAGCAGTTTTCATCTACGAAGAAGGTATTCGATTTGTTTTTACGCACGGTACGCTTGGTCATGGCCATGGCTTCAGCAGCCGCGGTACCTTCATCCAGTAAAGATGCGTTGGCTAATTCCATTCCCGTCATGTCGCAGACAAGTTGCTGGAAGTTTAATAGTGCTTCCAAACGGCCTTGAGCAATTTCTGGCTGGTAAGGCGTATAAGCCGTATACCAACCTGGATTTTCCAATACGTTGCGCATGATAACTGGGGGAACAATAGTATCGTTGTAACCCATGCCTATGTAGCTTTTGAAAACCTTGTTCTGGTCAGCCAGAGAACGTAAATAGTTAATCGCTTCGAATTCTGTACGGCCATCTTTGATGTCTAAAAATTCTTCACGCAAAATATCCGCAGGAACGATCTGTGTAGAAAGATCTTCTAGGCTAGTAGCGCCGACAGCGGCTAGTAGTGCTTTTTCTTCTGCGTCATCAGAACCAATGTGGCGACCAATAAAGTTGTCGCGCTGTTCCAGTTGTATCAGGGTTTCTATGCTCATGGGCTTGCTCGTATTGTGCTAATTCAAATATAAAAAAGCCCTGCTGCTTCTAAAATTAATATCGTGTATTAAAAAGCAACAGGGCTTAGGTCTTACTAATTATTCACACTTTGCAGCGTAATCTTCAGCAGACATTAATCCGTCAAGAACGTTAGGATCGGTTGGTTCCATGCGGAAGAACCAAGCATCGCCATATGGGTCTTCGTTAGCTTTTTCGGGTGCGTCAGCTAGGTCTTCGTTTACGGCAACGATTTTACCGGCGATTGGCGCGTATACGTCGGAAGCGGCCTTAACCGATTCAACCACAGCGATGTCATCATCAGCTTCTACTTCGGTATCGACTTCAGGCAGCTCGATGAATACGATGTCGCCAAGTGCTGCTTGGGCGAAGTCCGTAATACCGACAGTGATGGTGCCGTCAGCTTCTTTACGTAACCATTCGTGGGATTCAACGTACTTAAGTTCTGTTGGGATATTGCTCATTTTAATATTCTCTCAAGCTAAATTTTAATTCTGTTTAGATTCTAAAAGCGATTATTCGAAAACTTTTTTGCCACTACGTACGAACGGCATTTTTACCACGCGGGCAGGGATTAGCTTGCCACGCATTTCGATATTACATTCGCTGCCAGTATCATAAGGAACGCGAGCCATAGCGATTGAATGCTGCAGTGTCGGTGAGAAGGTACCGGAAGTGATCTCACCTTCTCCAATCCCCTCTACAACCACTTTCTGGTGTGAGCGCATTACGCCGCGAGTCTCTAATACGATGCCGACTAACTTGCTTGGTATACCTGCCGCTTTTTGTGCTTCTAGCGCTTTACGGCCAATGAAGTCACGATCAGCCGGTTCCCATGCAATCGTCCAGCCCATACCTGCTTGTAGTGGTGAGATGGAATCGTCCATGTCATTACCGTACAAGTTCATGCCTGCTTCTAAACGCAAAGTATCACGTGCGCCTAGACCGGTAGGTGCTACGCCTGCTGTGATTAATGCATCCCAGAACTCGGCAACTTCAGCCGCAGGAATCATGATTTCTAAGCCGTCTTCACCGGTATAACCGGTGCGCGCGTAGAACCATTCGCCAACAGGCAAGCCTTGGAATACTTTTAATTCGCCAATCAAATCAGCTTGTTCAGTGCGAACCTGCTTCACTTTTTCAATTGCGTTAGGGCCTTGAACCGCAACCATGGCCAGTTCAGGGCGCTCGGTTAATGTCGCGTCAAAGGCTTCGATTTGCTTGTTCATCCAAGCCAAATCTTTTTCGCGAGTGCCGCAGTTAACCACGGTGCGGTACCAGCCATCCATTTTGTAAACGATAAGGTCGTCGATTACGCCGCCTTCTTCGTTCAACATGCCGGTATAGAGTGCTTTACCGGTGAAACCCAGTTTAGACACGTCGTTGGCAAGAATCTTTTGTAGGTAAGCCAAAGCTTCTGGACCTGCAATATCAACGATGGTCATGTGCGATACATCGAACATGCCTGCGTCTTCACGTACTACATTATGCTCTTGTAGCTGCGAGCCGTAGTGAATTGGCATATCCCAGCCACCAAAATCGACGATCTTGCCGTTGGCATCTAGGTGTTGTTGGTACAGAGGTGTTTGCTTACCCATATTTCTATGATCCGTAAAAGCTAGTGGCGCTAAAAAAGGCCGCAATTATACCTATAAAGTGTGAGCTTGGCATCTGGCAGATTAATTATGACAGTGAAAAAACGGCTTATTGGTACGATCGTACGTCAAAAGTTAAGTAAATTCTAGCCAGACACTAATCGACAGGGAGAGATGGCTTGAAATGTCGATTAAAGCTGACTTAATGGTCAGTTTTAAAGCCTGTTTCTATCGAGAGAGATGGGCATTGGGTTGAGCAATAAAGCGCGGCTGGCGATCATTATTTGAGCTTTTAAGAAGTCGTCGAAAGGCATGGGCAGCTCTCTATCTTGATAGAAGCCATCCAAGATTAATGAGGCAGAACCATGTACTTGCGTCCATAACGTATTGGCCAATAACAGGGGGCAGCCAGGAATGAAATCACCTGCTTTGATGCCGCGCTCTACTTGATCAATTAAAATTCGAAAGGACTGTTCACCTGCTTCTATCATGGCGCTGTAGCTGCGACGGTTTTGGATGCTATTGCCAAATAGTAGGCGATATTTTTCAGGATTATCGATGGCATATTGCAAATAGGCCATGCCGGTTGCTTGAATGTTTTCCAGAGCGCTGGCATTGGGGTCAATCAAAGAGCGGCTGCGTTCATACAGTTCAATGAATGCTTGTGCGGCGACATCGGCTAATAATTGATTTTTGTCTTTAAAGTGACGATAAGGGGCGGTTTGTGAAACCCCCACAGTACGGGCTATGCCGCGTAAGCTCAGCTTTTCTACACCGACGTCTTTGATCTGTGCAATAGCCGCATCTAATAAAGCTAAGCGCAAATTGCCATGATGATACTTGCTGTCTGGAGAGGCACTGGCTGTTTTTGTCGTCATTATTGCTACAAGTATATGAAATATTGAAAAGAGTACTTAATCATGAGTTGAAAGTCTGTTGCTTTAGCGCTGACTTGTCAATTCTGTTGGTGTTATTCGGTGTTGACGGTGAACACATTGAGTGGGTAGAATGTAAGCTTATATGTTTTCAGTGTCAACATAGGTAAGGCCATCCCTTATGAATTATTTAACGACTGTTACCGGTAATCGTATTCGCGTGCTTATTAGCGCATTTGTTCTATTACTTTCTTCTTTCTCTATTTTCGCCGAGCAAGACTCTTCCGTACCGGTAGAGGTAGTGACCGCACACTACAGCGAATATGCCAAAGCGGTTCGTATCAGTGGCCTATTGGAAAATAAGTCTGAGCAATCACTGGGTTTTAAAATTTCTGGGCTGGTGAGTCGGGTATATGTGGATGAAGGCCAGTTTGTTAAGAAGGGGCAGCTGTTAGCGGTATTGGACCTAGAAGAAATTGATGCTGAAGTATCAAAGGCTAAATCTGTATTAGCCAACGCCGAGCGAAACCTTAAGCGCTTTCAGTCGTTACAGGGGAAGAATGCATTATCAATGGATCAGGTTCAATCATCCCAGACTCGAGTTGATGTCGCGAGCTCAGACCTAACCGTTGCCCAATTCAATCGTCGTCATGCAGTTATTAAAGCACCAGAAGCAGGGCGTATTTTGAATCGTGCTTTAGAGCCGAATGAACTGGTACAAGCAGGCCAAACCGTTTTTGTTTTCGCGCCAAAGAAAAGCGGTTGGGTTTTAAGAACGGGCATCATTGATAAAGATATCGTACGTACTCAGCTAGGGGATAAAGCCGAATTGTATTTTGATGCGTATCCGAATCAGCAGTTTCAAGCGACTGTTTCTGAAGTCGCCGGTCGCGCGGACCCTAAAACTCAAACGTTTGAAATTGAATTGCGTTTGGAAAATACTGCGAAAGGAAAGAATAAGAAAAATTTGTTAGCCGGTTTTGTTGGTCATGGTCGAGTCTATCCTAGGCAGAAAGAAAGCTTAGCATTGTTGCCGCTAACCGCGTTATTGCGCGCCAATGGTAAGCATGCGGAAGTGTATATCTTAGATGAACATGATCAAGCGCACTTACGCTTAATTGAAGTGGCCTTTATCGAAGGTAGTCGTATGGCAGTTCGCGCCGGGATTCAAGAAGGTGACCGTATTGTGATTCAAGGTGCACCGTATTTATCAGAAGGCCGCTCGGTCGCAGTCCAATAAAAAGAGATTACTATTATGCAATTACCTGCGTTAGCGATACGTAATTACCAATTTACCATTGTTTTATTTTTACTCTTGGTGATGCTGGGTGTAGTTTCGTTTTTTACGATGCCTCGCTCTGAAGATCCACAATTTGATTTCTCGGCGGCGGTGATTAAAGTCGTCAGTCCCGGCACGATTCCGCTGGATATGGAAAAGCTGGTGGTCGATCCGATAGAGGCGGCGCTGAATGAGTTAGAAGATATTAAAAATATAAAAACCAATGTCGAAGATGGCCTTATGGTGACTCGAATTGAATTTTTATACGGCACTGATCCCGATGATAAATACGATGAGGTGGTCTCTAGTATTGCTCGTATTCGAGGAGATTTACCTGCCAGTATTGTGGCATTGAAAATCGATAAGATCTCACCAGCTGACGTAAGTATTTTGCAGCTAGCGTTAGTCTCTGATCAAGCGAGTTATGCAGAATTAAAGCGCCATGCTGAAGCACTTGAACAGCGTTTAGAGCGGGCCCCTGGTGTAAAACGTGTTGATGTTGAAGCGCTACCCGAATTAGAAATTCAAATTAAAGTTGATCAGCGCCAAGTAAATGCTTTAGGCATTAGTTTGGATGAAATATATACTGCGGTGCAAAGTGCCGCGCAGAACTTACCCGGTGGTCATGCCAATGGCGGCGATCGACGTTTTACCGTTAGAACCTCGGGTGATTATCAATCATTACAGCAAATTGAAGATACGGTGATTCGTGGCTCGCAAGGTAAATTTATTTATTTACGAGACATTGCTGAGATTAGTCAGGGAGAAACATTACCGACCTATCGCGCCAAATTAAACGGTGAAAAAGCGGTATTTGTTTCTGTTGTGCAACGCAAAGGCAGCCAGATTTTTCGTGTGATGGAAGGCATTAATGCTCAGTGAGATAAGTATAAACCGCGTAT
>NVWB01000215.1 GCA_002733575.1 Blastopirellula sp.
TTGGATTAGGTTCACATAAATTTGTAAAACCTAAAACCAGTGAAAACAGTGGTTAGGACGCACCATAAATTCCTGCAAGTTATTATTGAGTATAGACTTGCAGATAATTCTAGTTGGTTTCTGGTAGCTCAATTTTCGTTTCTTGAGCCGCCATTCGCAATTTATTTAACGCACGAGCCTCAATTTGGCGGATTCTTTCTTTCGTAACCCCCATCTCTTGCCCAACTTCTTTGAGCGTCTGAGGTTCACGATTATGATCCAATCCATATCGCCTGATGATAATTTTTTGTTCTCGTTCATCTAATCGATTCAAAATCTTCTGAACCTGATGCTCTCGCTGTTGCTGAGCCACCTCAAGTTCGTACTGATCAGTACGATTATCGACTTTTGTCATGAACAGTTCATCAAGGCTGGTTCTAAAGCGATCTCGATGTTTGAACTCGACCGGTATCGACCGGGCAAAGTTCTTCATCACGGCCCAGCTACAATAGGTACTGAACTTATTACCGCGTGAGTAATCAAATCGTTCAACAGCCCTCATCAGTGAGATATTACCATCACTGACAAGCTCGAAGAAGTCTTCTGTTACGCTAACGTGCCGCTTCGCAATCGAAACAACCAAGCGTAAATTGGCTTGAACAATCCGATTTTTGATGCCTTCAGCCTGTTTGAACAACTGCTGAATCTCATCCAGTGTGCTACTCTTGGCTTTGGCCGGATCGAGACCTTCACGAAGCTTTAAAGCTTTATACTTCAAGTAGTTATACTGCCTGAACAAGTGATACTCTTGCTCTCGGTTGAGCAGCGGTACTTCGTACAAGGAAGCAAGGTACGTCGGCAAACCGGCAGGTGGCCGGGCGCGTCGCCCTTCTTTTTCGGCATCCGGAAGTGGACCCAGGATCTCGGCCTCATTCCGTTTGTCTTCAAAGCTTTCATGAAAAACAAACTCCAAAGCCAACTCCGAAATCTGCCGTGATCGCTCTTCGTTGATCAAGCGGTAGATCGTGTTCCGGGTACGGCAGTGCTTATCTGCTAAGCGATCAACCGAGACACCCGACAGGTACTCGCGGTAGATAATGCTTTTAGCAGAGTCGCTCAGTGGACCAGTCACACGAGGAAAAATGGCCGTTTCGGGGTGTTTTTCATCGTAGTTCTTTAATGTATAGCGAATGGTCTCGATGCTGCGCTGCATACGCCCAGCAATGCGACGCGTCACTTCTGATGGACATCCGCCTGCATGGGCCAAGCGACGGGCTCGATCAATGATCTCGTCCTTCTCGGTCCCCTTGAGTTGACTGAATTGTCGCCCTCGCTCGATTTTCTGAGGATGGGCCTCAACAAATCGGTCGACGCTACTTTTCAGGAATCCAACTCGTTTACGACCATCAAACAGGAATCGACGGCTGACCAGCCCTTGCTGTCTCCAACGAGAAATGGTCTTGGTTGAGACATTGAACTTTTTGCTCAATTGATCAACGGTCAACACTTCCTCTCCCGCCGCTTCAACCGGAATATCGGCGGAATCAGTCAGGTTTTCGACAAACAGGCGCAAGTCGTGACTTGCCTCTTTGCCAGGAATTGCCGCATTATGAGCAGCGGTATCAGATTTTGAATCGGGACGAAAGTCCGTGATTCGATAATAAAGATATTCGTACGGATAGTCTTTATCGGGCTCTATTTCCCGAAGCAAACTCTCTGCACGATTTGCTTGTTCTGCTTTTTTGTCTTGAGGCGCAAATCGAACCAGTTGATCTCTCAACTGACGAAGACTCTCGTTTTGATAATTTAATTGCATGATGTCCCTCACTCTTGGATCGTTATTCAGTGTTCCCTGCGACTGCCAATCGCCTGAATTGATCTACATGGGGGTGCTGCCCATCCCGGGCAGAGTCACCAAGTTTGAAACATTGACTATCTACGCCGATAATCGCCTCTTTACTGTTTCACGCTTGACTAAGAAGTGCTTGAGGTATAAGTCGCCGAAAGTCCTTAATGCAAAAAATTGCCTCGGTGACTGTTAGCCTACGAAGTATCTTCTCTCTTAGTTATACGCATCATGTCACAATATGTTGCGTTTTTGTTCACAATTTTCACAGGTTATTGGGAAATAAACTGTGAAAACAATCACAACCAATACCCCTTAACACGTTGTAACCTGAAATGAACACCTTGTTTACCAGCTTTATCACTCTGACTTCAGAGCGTTCCTATCGCCGTAAACAACTTGGTACTGTCTGTCAAATTTAACGATCAGTACCGTACAAAAGCTCTCACCTCTTTCTGCTGGATTTCACCAACACAAAATGACGATTTCAAGGATTAGGCTTTCAAAAAAATGCTCCCTAACCCACTAAAAGGCCCTTTCATGTACTTTGATGCCAGCACGCAATTTCAAGTTACAAAGTGTCCGATCAGAACTTCCATAAAAGTTAATCGAAATACACTGACCGTCCTGCTAGCACTTAGTATTGCTTTTGTAGCAACGCACGAAGCATCGGCTGAGACCTATCTGCTCAAACAGGGAGAGCAATCACACTCTCGCACCGTCAAAGCCGTTCTCGAAGTAGAGGGCAACGTGCGGTTGAACCCTGATGGTAAAAAGGTACGCGAGTTCCCGATGACCATGAAAGGCAACCTGCAATACGATGAACGACTGCTGGGCCCCGAGCATCCAATTGCGGCGATCCGACACTACACGACCGCTTCGGCCGATATGACGATGAGCGGCAAACCCAATAAATCATCGCTCGCTCACTCAAAATCGCTAATCGCTTTAGAGCACAAAGGGGCCAAAGCTTCGTTCTTTACCCCGCAAAACCATTTGCAACGTGAAGAAATTGATTTAATCAACATCCCCGGTAACAGCCTGTTGATCGATTTTCTACTTCCCAAGCAGAAAGTTGCCATCAACGATACTTGGACGTTCAAGAATGAAGAACTCGTTGGGCTGCTTTGTCTCGATGCGATTAGCGCCAATGACGTAAAGGCCAAGCTGACTGCGGTGAAAGACAATGTTGCCCAGATGGAACTGTCTGGCACGGTCGCTGGTGCCATCGATGGAATTGCTACGGATATCAAACTCAAAGGAAGAGTCAATTTTGACTTCAAAACCGAGTGCATCAATTGGGTTGCCATCGCCATTGAAGAAGATCGCTCGATTGGCCACACCGCGCCAGGCTTCAGAGTGACTGCCGTGTTGCGTGTGTTGATCGTTCCACGAGATATTCCAGAAACCCTTACCGATGAAAAACTGGCGAAACTGGACCTAACGCCTGATGAAGGAAAATTGCTGATAGAACTTGAATCTCAAACCGGCTTTCGCCTGATGCACGAACCGAACTGGCATGTTTTGTCTGAGAACGAAAAAACCACGGTGTTTCGCATGGTGAAACGGGGAGAACTCGTTTCGCAGTGCAATATCACAAGGCTCAACAACCTGAACGCAGGCGAACACATGACGATAGAGGCATTTCAGCGGGATGTGCAAAAGGCGTTAGGAGACAATTTCGGCCAGATCATAGACGCCTCGCAGCGGGTGAACTCTCAACAGCTTCGTGAACTTCGCCTCACAGTCACAGGTGCGTCCAACCAATTGCCAATCACTTGGGTCTACTACCTATTTTCTAATGATCTCGGACATCGCTACTCGGTCGTCTTTACGCTTGAAAGCAATCTGACAGATAAATTTGCCGAAGCCGATCGGTCTCTCGTCTCTAGCTTTGAACTGCTTGCCCGACCTGAGCCGAAAGCCGCACCTACTGCGGCTGCAACCGAGGAAGAAGAACCAGCCATTCAGTCAGCCAGCAACGAAACCGATGAAGTCAAATGATTGTTCGACCTGCACAAGATACCGAAGGCAACAAAGTCTGGCAGTTGATCAAGCAGCCAGACCATGCCCGGCTTTCAGCCGATATCGCCGAGCATTGGGGGAAGCCTCCCTTTCAAGAGTTGAAGCCTTATTACACCGTCTTTCAGGCAATCGAACGCCATGACGATGGCTGGCAAGGCTGGGAACTACAGCCAGATCTTGACCAAGAGACAGGCAATCCATTGTCCTTCATGGACACGCCATTCAGTGACTCGAATCAGCTCTGGCGGAAATCGATTGACAGCGTAAAAAACCTCGGTCCACTGGCTCAATACCTCGTGGCTTCGCATTTCTATCTCTTGCGAGAGCAAAGCGAGTCGGCAGATTCGCCTGAAGGCAGAGCGTTTCTGATGGAGACCAATTTAAAACGAAACCCATGGCTCAATGAGTGGCTAGCCAGTTCCGAAGAAAACACGTTAGAAGTTGCCGAGATGGCCCTAAAGCAACTCCGCTTCTTCGATTGGATCAGCCTCTGGTTCTGCATGGCCGAACGAACCGAAAGCTACACGTTTCAAGAAACGCCCAGTGGAACTCCCTTGGTCATCACGCCACTTAGCGAAACCCTCTACCAGGCCGATCCCTGGCCTTGGACGAATAATGAAATTGAGTTTCAAATTCCCGCCTGGCAAATTCCCGATAAAAAGTATCCAAGCAAACGTGAGATGAACCAAGAACCGGGAATTGAAATCATGTTGTCATGGAAGCTCAAGAAGGCGAAATAAATTCGTGTAGGGTGGCTGCCGAAAGGCCAGCCGCCTGTCTATTGATATTGAATCATTTAAAAAGATTTAGTCTTAAACCGCTTCAATCGCATGCACTTGAACTAGGTCACAATCCGTTTTTCTGAAATGCAGAAACGCAGCTTTAGTAACAAGTTGCCAGTGAAAATGAACCGCATAAACAGGCGGCTGGCCTAAAAAGGCAGCCACCCTACGAGTCTTACCATTCTCGACAATAAACTTGATTCCCAACCATTTTTCTGGTTCAATGCATGCTTATGCCTAACGGCAAAAAGCATGGCACCCTGTCTACCAATCAACACTATCCCAACAATCTAAGCACCCCATGTTCCCTTCACCCAAGCCCCAACTGGATATCTCAATGGTTCTTCGACCTGTCGTCCTCCTATTGCTCTTGTTTTCACTCGGATGCGGTTCGTCCGAGAATTCCTCCACGATTGCTCATGATCTGACAACTCCGGAAGGAGCAGTTCTGACACTCGAAGATGCCTATCGCGCGAAGGACGTCGAAGCGGCGATCCGCTGCAAAGACTTTCAGGTGGAAGCCCGCTTGATGCTCGAAAAGATCAACCCTGAACTTGCAGAGGATGACCTTATCGCTCAAACGGCGGAAGTGCTGGAACTTGGGTTTCGAGCAGAAATGCGAGATTCACCGCCCAACTTTGACGGCGTGAGCTCCACATTCTCCGCTCCTCAACCTTACAATGGACGAGATGACATAGTTCAGCTGACGGAAACTTGCTCATCGAGTGGGGGAAAAACTGTCAACACTTTGCACGCCGCAAAAACTGCTGATGGCTGGAAGGTCGTCAGTATTCCCGGAGACTAAACCTCAACAGAACCTGATCGCCGGGTGCCATGCCTCTCGCGCTCTCGCGTGGGTATGTTTTGGAACACACATGGCGTAACTTCAACGAATGCAAACTATCCATCAATCAAGATTCGGTTCTAGCACTTACCATTCTCGACAATCAAACTTGATTCCAGACCATTTTTCTGGTTCGAAGCATGCTTATGCCTAACCGGCAAAAGCATGGCACCCTGGCCAGTTTTCGTGTGATTGTCTGCATCACATCCATTCTTGTGGAATGTCTTCGCCGGGACTTCGTTCGAGCATGATTTCTGGAAACGGTAATATTCCGCCAGACTGATGTTTTACGAGTTTCACTTTCGTCGGCGACCAGTCGAGATAGTCCGTTGGCACAAAGCAGACTTTCTGTTCGGTATAGAATCCGTCTGTGTAACGTTGTTCGATTTCTTCGATGAGCCCGACACCGTTCCAGTTTGGGTCGATTTTCTCGTGGTACGCTTCGCGATTCATGGCAAAATCACCGAGGAGCCAGTAGATGCAAAGTGCCGTTCCTTGATCACACACTGGGTTCTTGGCGATTGTCCACAGTGGCAATAGTCCATCATTGGAGTTGTAGTTGAGTACGAATTGATGGAGTTCGGCCGAAGTTTCAAGCCGTTCGACCAACGAGATGATGTCGCCTTTATTCGGATCGAACTCAAGCGCCGCAATCACGCGTTGTTTCTCTTCTGTTGAAAGCATGGTGTGCTGCTCGCTTTGCTGGATAACGTTTAAGCTGAGCGGTTTGGTGGGCGAGGCACGAGTCCCCAAATCCGTTTCGAGCTTTTTGTTCTGTAGTTACGGTTTAGTTTCAAGCCTTATAAAGTCGACAAATGATTTCTCTAAGACTGTAATTATTTGGCCATTCAGTTCTGCGTCAGAACCTGCCTTTTTAGCCAGGGTGCCATGCCTCTCGCGCTTTCGCGTGGGCATGTTTTGGAACTCATAGGATGATAACTTCAACTAATGCAAGCTGTCCATCAATAAATAATCGGTTCTGTCACTTATGATTCTCATCGACCACATTGTATCAGAAATATTTTGTTGATAAATAATAAAACATGCTTACGCCTAACCGGCGAAAGCATGGCACCCAGTGCACTTGTTTTAATGCAATAGCTTTAACCAACTTCTGCCAACACATAGGGCCCTTTGGGGATTACGGCGATGGTTGCATCGGGGCCATGTTTTTCGATTGCCTGTTCAACTGCCAGTTCCACTGTTTTGCAAGAGTTGACATACAACCGCTTCAGTGCTTCGCTTGAGAGCCCTTCGCTGACCATTACAATCTCGGCCTTGCGGGCCGCTTTGGCCATCTCTTCTAGTTGCCACTGGTCCATCACAAAATAGTCAGGGTCTTCGATGGCTTTCATGAAGTCTTCTAAGTTTTTATGTACGTCAAACAATGAGTCAAACTCAGGGCTGCCGACTCCTTCGGAAATACAGGCGGCCACAATAATGGTTCCGCCTGGCTTGACGATTTGCGAGGCCCCGACCATCGCTTTAACCGACTGATAAAACGTGGCATCGAGCGGATAGCCAGCGCTGCTGGTGACCACGATGTCGACCGGCTGTTCAATGCGGTCGACAACAATTTCACGCACAAATTCGACGCCCTCTTCAAAAGCGGCAATCATGTCTCCGGCCACAAATGCCAGCGGCTGCCGATGTGCGTCGATGACGACATTCACAATGAAATCGCAGCCAGCCTGTTGGGCAATCCAGGTGTTCTCTGCATGAACAGGATTCTCAATGAGACTGCCCGCGCAAGCTTTTGGGTGCTCTAAAAACTTGGGGGAGTGCCAGGCCCGAATAGTATCGAGATGTGCAATTCCAGGGCAAATCAACTTTCTTCCGCCAGAGAAACCGGCCATGAAATGAGGCTCAATCAGGCCGACGGTAATTTTCAGATCGGCCTCCAAGTATCGCCGATCAATCCAAATCGGAACTCCATTAGGGCTCTCGCCTAAATAGTCATGCTGTTCACGATTTTGTCCATCATGATTGATAATGCGATAGTTCTCTGCAATGTGCTGCCCGACGATTTCAATCAATTCTTCGCCTTCATTGGGGCGATGCAGTCCGGTAGCAATCAGAATCGTAATCGATTCTCGGGCAATGCCAGACTCTTCCAACTGCTTTAAGATCGGCGTCAGGATCAACTCATTGGGCACCGGGCGAGTGATATCGCAGATGACAATGCAGGCCGACTTTTTTGAGCGGGCAAGCTCAGCGAGCGGCAGAGTGCCTGTAGGGCTTGATAGAGCTTGGTCTAGTGACGCCTCTGGATCAGGAAGAGGTCTGGCTTCTTTGTAGGCCAAGCATTGTACGGGGCGATCATTGGGAAGTTCAATCGACAATCCAGTTCGTCCATACTCAAGATGATATTGCATGATCAGCACTCAGAGCTTTTTTAAAATTGGTGTTCTGCAGCGAAAACATTAGTTCCGCCGCGGATTTCGTATTCAGGGTAACCGCGCCATCGTTTTTGGAGAACGCGAACCATTTCAGTCCAACGTATTCAAAACGATGCCGGGTTCGACTGTCGTCTATTAGAAGTTAGAGCGGTTTCCATTCATAATCTTAACCCGAAGCACTAGCGAGGAGGAAGTGTAAATGTGCTTCCTCCTCGCTAACGCTTCGCGCTTGAGATAAAAAAATCTCTCGCGAATGAAGAGCCTCATTTGAGTTCGGTGAGTTCTTGGCCGCTGTACCCAAAGGCTCTAATCAGCCAACCATTCTTCCAAATGTGCTTTCACAAAGGCGTTGTCGGTCAAATGGGGATAGGCGGCGGTCACGCGATCAATTTCTGCCGCTTGCCCAGGGCTCAGCACGTTGTTCTCGTCTAAGCAATAATTGGTCGGCAACAGCCCTTGTCGAAAGAGCACCTCGTTGATGCCTGCCACGCTGCCGACAAAACCGTTGGCTGAATCAAAAATAGCCGCGTTCATGTCGGTGACTTCAATGGCCGTTTGAATCAATTCCTCTGGCACCGCGCCACGTTCAGAAACAATGTGGCAGCGTTCCAACATCTCAGCCGCCCTGGTTGTCCACACGGCCCAATGTCCGAGCAGGCCGCCACAAATGCGGCGTTCCTTCGGTTTGCCATTAACTTGAAACACATGCGGGGTCACCAAGTCGATTACAATCGTATCATCATTGCCGGTATACAGGGCAATATCATCTCGACCTGATTCCACTACAGCGCGAATTACATCAATCGTTTTATAGCGATCAAACGCGGCCAGTTTAATGGCCACCACATTTTCGATTTCGCAAAACTGTCGCCAGAAATTGTAGGTCAGCCGCGGCCCTTCGACGACGCCATCAAGATAGAATCCAAATACCGGAATCACTTCGGCCACTTGGCGGCAATGATCAAGAATGCGTTCTTCCGATTCACCCTTCAATGCGATCATGCTGAGTAGCCCTGCATGGTAGCCGAGTTCTTTCAGAATGGCCGCTTCCGATAAAGCTTGATCGGTCAACCCGGCAATACCTCCAATACGCACCATCGGGGCTTCGGCAGGAATTGTTTTTGCCAGCAGTTGATCGGCCCGATCAAATTCTTCCCGCATCAATTCGAGCACTGGCCGATAGAGCCCGTGCTTCGGTTCACGAATCGCAAACTGCGTCACATGCACACCGACCGCAAAACCACGCGCACCTGCCGCATGATAATATCGACAGACGGCCCGTTGATAACGCTCATCAAACTTCCGATTCGCATCCAACGCCAACGGCATCGCCGGCATGCAAACGCCGGTCTTTAAAGCCGCTCTGACTGATTCAGGAATATGTGACACCAGAAAATCCTTGAAGAGACCTGGCCTGATAGAGACCAAACGTTAAATCACTTAGATCAGCTTACCAGAAACAGGGCCATTTCCCACTATCTAGCTAAATCCGATGCCAATTTTAACATGAACATTCCAAGTATGCCTATAGGTCGTCGGAACCTCAATTAGTAGATTATCTGCTACTGCCCCACTAACCTCTGAGTAGATTTGGTAAGCAAGCGAAGAGAGGTGAGCTGTCCGGCTGAGCAACCAGGTGCAAACTGCTAGAGGGGAAAATTAATTCACTAGTGAGTGAGTGGTTTTTTTTCAGCCATCAAGTCCGGCCTTATGTCTCGCACGCTCGCGAACTTCTGACCACCCAGTGCTAGTCATCTTGCCCGAGTCAATCGCCGCACTACGACGATTCGCTTCCGCGACCCAATCATCACTCGGAGGAACCCAATCGTCTGGCGACACATTGTCCCACAATGCAGCCAAAAGCTGCGCCTGTTCAGGAGCAGACAAAGCTTGGGCAGCGGCTAGTATTTCTTGTATAGAAGTCATGCCTTCATTGTAGCAATCTTAGTAGAAGGATGAAAGGATTATTATGAAAGAGAGGATGACCAGCGTCCAACTCACTGTTGTTTAGTGATAAATCACAAAAACCAAACCCCCCAGCGAGCACAAAAGGCTCGCTGGAGCAATCTGGAACTCACTTAGCGTAATCAGCCTTCGCCTCGCCGTTTTTCGTCAAATTCCCCGTCGACCATAACAACCCACGGGTCACCAAGTCTAGATAGCGAGGGTCTTCTACCGTTTCGTTGTAGTGACCGAGTGTGGTGCTGAAGATTTTGGTTTTGTTTGGGCCATACTGGTTGGTCCACACAACCACTGCGTTCGATAGTTTTGGTTTTAGGTCGGGGTTATTCTTCAAGGCTTTGGCCTTTGGAGGTTGTACTTGATCGCCGCTGGCTAGTGCTTCTGCTCCGCTGAAGACGCGAATGTTATTGTAAAGTTCTTCGTTGATCGTGGTCCAGTTTTTCATCCCTTTGGTGATCGGGTGCTTCGGGTTGGTGAACTTGATATCAATCGGCAGCTTGGGCCCGTGCCCGGTTGATTGAAGACCGAGCATTTCGTACCAACCGGCGTTGTCGGCTCCGTCTTCCACCGCCGTACGAAATTCGCCAAAGCGATAGCTGTGCATCGCACAATGCAAGTTGACGGCTGGAACTCCACTTTTATGGGCCGCCAAGATGCGATCAATATAGGGTCGTTCGATCACACTGGCCGAACATTCATCGTGAATGACCACGTCGTAGTTCTTGGCCCAATCGTCCGATTCGTAGATTTCAAATCGAGTGTTTGTGGTAGTCGATTTATTTAGCACGACGGTGACTTCGGCATGAATACGTGATTCAATGCCTTCTTTCAAAATCTTGGTCTGCGCGACATAGTCGTGACAACAACCGCCAGCGACCAATAAGACTTTCAGCGGAGCCACTTTCTCAGCCGCACTTGCGAACATCGGAGCGGACAGTATACAAACAAGCGATAACAGTAGAGTGATTTTGTGTTTCATTGTAATTGTTCTTTCAATTCGGTTTTTGAGAATAGGATTATCTTGAGTGTGTACTATTTTTCAGGATTTGTGAGAGAGTAGATTTTCAGGTCATCCACCACGGCGTTTTTTGGTACAGCCAAGCGAAGCATGCGTTTGGTAGGGTGCGCGATGCCAGGTGAAGAGAACGAGCCGACTGGTTTGCCATCAATCGAAAGACTCAGGGTCTCGCCGTTGATTCCAATCACTGCGGTGTACCACTGGCCGGCTTTCAGCTTAACCGGAAATCTTTTGGTCTTTGTTTTCAGCATGGCTTTAATTTCTGGTGTCAGTTTATCGGCCAGCTTTAATTCACGAATCTTCGAGTTCATCACGCCTGTTTTGAGATCGGCCAAGTCAACCTTCTTGATGCCGATAGTTACTTTCAGCAAATGCCCTGCGTGTACTTCCTTGAACTTGGAATCCGCAAAGTCGAGGCCAAGGCTGTCATTCGCGTTTTCCAACATGAAACGCAATTCAACCGAACCATTTTCAAACTCCGCGTCATGGGTGACCGAAACCCCGTGATCGGCAACTTTGTGGCGGTAGATGTACATCGCGCCGTTTTTCAAGTCAACTTGTTTGTTGCCTGCTGCGCGGGTCTTGCTGTTGCTGCCCCAGCCTTTGCCGATTTCATCTTTGGTTTCCTGCGATTCATTCCGCTCGAAATCATCTTCAAAGATTAGGGTGCCACGCTTGTCGGCCATCACAGCGGTTGAAAGCAAAGCAGACGTAACAGCCAAGGTGCATAGAGTAAGCAGTTGTTTTTTCATAGTTGAATCTTCAAAATGTCAGGTGGAGGTCCGGGTATCACTAATCACATGATAAGAGTATCAGCGGCGTCTATTTATTGTATCAGAATTAGAAGCTGAAAGAGGTTTGAGAAAAGAATCATCAACAAACGCCCTATCTTCTGACAAATGTTTGATCTTCTCTAAGAATAGCTTACACTCTTAGTTACGCATCGACTATTCCCGTGGAAATTTCAAAGTGAGCCATCATGATTCGATCAACCGCCAGTTACCGCCAGACGCACACGCATCGACTACTTGGCCGATTTTCAACACTGGCCCAATTGCTCGTAGTTGTTCTCGCGGTACAAGCTCTCATTACGCGAACTGCTAGTGCCGAATCAAATGATCGGCCCAACATCCTGATCATCTTCACCGACGACCAAGGCTATGGTGACTTGGCCTGTTACGGCAGCAAAACGAACAAGACACCGCGAATGGATCAGTTGGCCGCTGAAGGAACACGCTTCACCAACTTCTATGCACAGCATGTGTGCGGGCCATCACGTTCGGCATTGTTGACGGGCCGCTATCCAATTCGCAGCAAAGGCTGGGGCATGCCGGCCGATGAAATCACTTGGGCCGAATTGATTAAGCCTGCTGGTTACCAAACCGCCTGCATCGGTAAGTGGGACGTCTCGAATCGCAAACCGATTATCGAACGCATGCCCAACGCCCAAGGCTTTGATTATTACTTTGGTCCACTCGGCGCCAACGATGGCGGAACGGTTCGCTTTCATGAAAATAATAAAGCCGCTGGCAGCACCACCGACATGGGCAGTCTGATCAATCTATATACCAACAAGGCGATTGATTTCCTCGAAAACAAGCGAGACAAACAAAAACCGTTTGTGTTGTACCTGGGTCACACCATGATGCACACGATTATCGATGCCTCGCCCAAGTTCAAAGGCACTTCAAAAGGCGGGCTCTACGGCGATGTGGTCGAAGAGTTTGATTTTGAAACCGGCCGCTTGTTAGACACCATCGACAAACTCGGCCTGCGAGACAACACGCTAGTAATCTACACCACCGACAACGGCCCTTGGAATCAACCGGCGTACACCAACAACAAAAAAGGGCACCCCAAGGGTTCAATCTTCTGGGGAAGTGCAGGCCCACTGCGAGACGGCAAAGGCTCTTGCTACGAAGCCGGTTCTCGGGCTCCGTGCATCGTCCGCTGGCCAGGCAAAGTGGCCGAAGATCAAGTCTCCGATGCCATCTTCGCCACCATCGATTTCATGCCCACGTTCGCCAACTTGGCCGGGTTTGCAGTACCAACAGATCGCAAGATCGACGGCGTCGACCAAACCGATCTACTACTCGGCAAAAGCAAACAAGGGGCACGCCAAACCTACTTCTACCAAAACAACGGAGTCCGCCAAGGCCGCTGGAAATACCTGAAAGCCAACCACACCGTACCTGGCTACGCCAAAGACAAAACCCGCAAACCGGTTGAAGAGCTTTATGATTTAAATGAAGACATTGGCGAAACGACGAACTTGGCCGAGAAGTACCCAGAGAAGGTGGCCGAGTTGCGGGCGTTGACTGCGGAGATTGCTAAGGGGGAGTGAGTCGGGTATCAGTCCGCCACGGTCATGTTTTATTGTCTTCCTAGTTCAATTTTCAAGAAGTAGGCCAATGGCTACTTTTTCAGAAAAACCCCTCTATAGAAACAAAGTAGGCCAGTGGCCATCTTTTGCCACTGCAAATGACTCGCTCACTAGAGCAGTTGTCCGATTTGTGTGTCGTTGTAAGTGATGACTTCAAATGACTTACAACAACGAAAAATCCGCCGAAAAAATCCTTGGTCAAAAAGTGGCCATTGGCCATAAAGTAGCCACTGGCCTACTTCTTGATTTCCGAATTTCCAACACCACCTAAACACAACCTTCCCCCCCACCAGAACCCGGCCGTTGCTGCTTGTTTGCCACTGTTTTAAGCCTGTGTGCCACATCAAAAATCATTCTGTTTTGTATTGAAAATAAGAACCGAACTCTGGTTCAATTTACAAAATCAATGTAAGGCACGCCGGGGTGGTTTTGTTTGGAAAGATTTGAAACAAACCGGCTCGGTAAAATCGTATCGAATCCACTCTATCTAACTTGACGAGCGGCATAGGGCATGCGACAATTTAACCGTATCCACCCCCCCATTCGCTTTGAATATGGATTTGCGAAAATCAGTGAGAGGGAAGGCTCAATCTTTGCCAAACCCCAGCCTATTATGATTTATCAAGCCGATTAAAAGGCATGGATGCAGCAAGAGCGGCATTCACAAACTTCATGAAGGCGACCCAATCGGATGCAAAATATATTGCATCCACCAAGCCGTGATTTATTTCCAACGCCTAACGGCAGAAGACCCTCAAGAGCTAGATTGATAGTATGAAATATTATCTTAACAATTGCATTTTGGTACTTATTGCGTTCTGCTTTTTTACTTTCGCGCCGGTCGCATTGGCCGAGTATCCTGGTCTAGAAACGGTAATTAAGCCCGAGATTCGTGTTCTCGCTAAATCGTTGTCGGACAAGACCGTTTTGGTGTCGTTACCAGATCCAGCCGAACTTAATCGCCGGTGGCGACTCACGGCGGCGGTGGAAACCGAAATTGTTGCGCAACTATTGGGCGCAGGAATTGATGCGGTTGACGAAGACACGGACGAACGATTTACTTGGCTGGCAAAAACAAACGCAAAGTCAGTCAAACGCTGGCAACTCGATCCAGTCTATGACGCGTTGGTGACGGGGGAATTCAGACTCAATAATTCAAAGACGATTTTGAAGCTGATGCTATCTGTTTATTACAAGAAAAGAAAGAATGCCGTTTACGAATCAACCATCGATTTAAAGCCGTCGGATGCCATGTTGTCGGCGAACGTTTCGTTACAGAACGCTTCCGTTGCCAATTTCATGAAATTCAACCGTGGCAAGATGATCGGCGAAGGAATTTGCGCGACAGCTGCAACCGAAGCGCTCAAACACGCGAAATGTGAACGATTTGGTCTTTACGACTGGGGGCGACGCCTTGGGCCAAATGAAGCACTATTGCCGGGCGACATTGTGCAGTACGAGTATGCAACCTTCAGGAAAGGCGTTAAAGAATCGACGCTTGTCCATCACACGGCCATCATTCACGAAATCATTGACAGTGATTCCTTCAAAGTCTTGCATCAAAATGTTGGAGGTGCCGATGTCAAAAAAACCGTTACCGAAGCCACGATTGATATGTCCCAACACACTGGCGGAAGCGTTGTTTTCTTTCGGCCAACGTTAATAGACAATTTACTTCCCAATGATCCGACTCCATTTCGGAAATCGGCTGCAACAATTGTCAAGACAAAACAGGGCCACATTGACCTTTTGCAGACCGTCGATCCAGAACTTGATTCGGTGCATGGAATTTGGGGGAAATGGAATGGCCCAATTTGTTCTCACAAAGACAAATTCCTGAAATTACAAATACCTGTCGATCTCCCAGATTCGTATACCATTCGTGCGAAGATTAAACGAACTTGGGGCAACGACACGTACGGAATGATTTTGAAAGTTGGCGGCCATCAATGCCTGTTGTCGCTGGACGCCTACGCAGGGACTGTCTGCGGATTGGATATGGTCGGGGGAAAGAAAGTTCATAGCAACCCAACGACCAAGAGAATCAAAAACGTCCTGCCGATGGAAAGAACGGTTGCGTTAACCGTGGTCGTCACGCCGTCGACTGTACAAGCGGAGATTAATGGAACGGAGGTTGTCAACTGGTCGGGCGATGCTTCCGAATTGAGTTTACAAGAGTCTTGGCAGGTTCCCAACAAAGCATGGCTGCATTTGGGCGCGTATCTTTCCGTTTTCGATACCGAGTCACTCACGATGGAAATCCACTAATAACGGAATCACCAAACGGGAAATCGCCGGGTGCCACTGGCTTCGCCAGTATGTGCAACATTTGATCCCAAATCATATAGATTTTAACACAAGTGGGTCCGTTGTGCTTCAATAAATTAAAGTAGCGAATCGATACGAAATTCGCACTGGCAAATAGCCAGTGGCACCCAAAAATGGCTCTCGGTTGGTTGAAAGTTTGTAGTATCATCCTTCGAATAAAGGTACAAGCATGAAACATGTTTTATTGATCTTAATCACAATTGGGTTAACCACTTATTCTAACACTCTTCACGCACAGCAGTTCAAAGTCTTTGATGTTCCTCCTTCGCATTCCATCGAAGGAATGTTTGAAGTGGATGCCGGTGGCAATCGATCTGGCTTGGAATATGATTTGATAAAAAAGATCGCCGCTGACAATGGCTGGAAGATTAAATGGGTCATGCTGACAAATGTAGAAGCTGATCCTCGACTTGGCATGCTAAAACAGGGGTGGATCGACTTGACCATCTATTCTGTAACGATCACTGACGAGCGAAAAAAAGATGTCGACTTTAGTGTGCCCTATTTTGAATCTGGGACAGGCATCATTGTTTTAAAAGATTCAAAAATCACCAAGCTAAAAGACCTTAGTGGCAAACGAATTATTGCCCAAGAAAGATTCACGAGCTACCGCGCGGTCAAAGAATTCGATAATTCCATCAAGGTGATTAGCAACAATGATTATTCTGTCATAGAAGAAATGCTGGATGACATCGTACGAGGCAAGTTGGATGGTTTTGCTAACGACTACCACTATCTTCAAGCACTTGTCAAAAAAGACCCTCGATTCAGATTGCTCAAACAGCCGGTCAACAAAGAAGAATTTGGTATTGCTATCAGAAAAGGCTTGCCCAATTCTGTTCAGGAAAAGATCAACGCCAGCATTAACAAACTAAAAAAAGATGGCTGGTTTAAGAAGTATGCAGAATCTGAGAGTACCAAATAATCCTCACTCGCCAGTGGCGAACGGCGTTAGCCGTTCCGATCCAAATTACAGGGGTATCTTATAGATCAGAATACATAAATAAACGATAACCCTCATGGTCTTCGAAGCCTGCTGGCATCCAACCCATGGATAAAATCTTATCTGTTATGATGGCCATATTTACACCTGTCGGGTCCAGTAAAGATTGGCAAACAGCCAATTTAAAGTCTTTTGCCTCACCAGAATGGCTTTCGATTAATCGTATCGCTTCCTCTACTGTCTTAATGATTAGCATAATTCTAATTCTACTTTCTAACAGGTAAAAGCTTCGCCGGGTGCCACAGGCCATCTGCCAGTGTGTGTAACAATTGATCCCAGTTCATTTAAATATTAGCACAAGTTGGTCTGTTGTGCATCAAGAAATAAATTGACGAGTTGATACGAAATTCTCACTGGCGAAGCCAGTGCCACCCAATAAAGCCTCTTGGTTGTTTTAGATTTCGTCAGTGTCACTCGTCGATTTGGGTTGACGGAAAGGGAAAACCATGGCGACCGCGCCAAGGATAATTCCAAGCGATAGTATCAATGTGCAAAGTCCGAATATTGGGTAATAAAGAACGATCTCCGAACTGCATTCGCCTATGCCGCTACTATACCACAAGTGGTACGTTCCGACCGCACCAAGGGTCGCAACGGTAAGCATCGCCAAAACTGATGAACGTCGAAAACCGATTATAAATAGCGCGAATGCGATACCACCCATGATTCCGATCACAGTTGATATCGGCAATGAGATAAGAATGGCCTGTTGCCCGTATGTATAGATCGGCGGCTCGACATTTGGGATTACCGACGTTTCGAGGTAGCCCGAACTGGCGATGTAGCCCGCAAAACCAAAGATTCCACCCACGCACGAAAAAATGACGAACCAGGCCGGAGTCAATCCAATTTCACGCTTCGCGACGATTAATCCAAAATCCGAATCCAAAATCCGAATCCTCGGTGGCGATCCGCGAGGATGTTGATTCGGCAGGCGAGATATATGGATTGGAATTCATCTGCCTCTGGCCGGCTAACAAATATCAACCCGCAAAAATACAACAACCAAATGCCGCACTTTTACGGCCTAGTGCGGATCAGTGAATTTAAATGTATCACAGCACTCAGATAGATACAACAAAAAACAAAGACAATTTCCTGTTATCACCACCCACCCCCCACGGTTAACTCATTAAAGAAGTCTCACTTCCAGGAGTTTAACCCATGTCTGCCGCTGCTCGATTATCTGCCACACCATCAACTGGCCCTATTGCTTGGTTGCCGCTGGTTGTTTTGCCGGTGGGTGTGGTGGTGTTGGGTTCAGCGTGGCCGGCTTGGGTTTTTATGTGGGCGGTGGCGTTTTCTTTTTTTGGGAGTTTAAAGTGGCTCACGCTGTGCGATGCTTTGGGCGCCAGTAACGCTTCGCGGGCTCGCTGCATCGGCTATTTGTTGTTGTGGCCGGGGATGAATGCCAGGGTTTTTTTGGCGACATCAAAAGAAGTGAAACCGCCGCGTCTTGCAGATTGGCTCTTCGCATTCGGCAAGCTAACGATTGGTTTGGTGTTGTTGTTCATCACAACACAGTTGATTCCATTTTATCCAAAATTAGCCGGTTGGATTGGCATCGCGGGCATTGTCTTCACACTGCACTTTGGGCTATTCCATTTGCTGGCAAACGGTTGGCGACAAATCGGCGTCAACGCGGTTCCGATTATGAACGCCCCGATTCTTTCCACATCGCTTGGCAACTTCTGGGGGCATCGCTGGAACTTGGCGTTTCGAGACTTGGCCCATGCGTATGTCTTTCGGCCTGCGGTCAGCAAGCTGGGAATTGCGGGGGCCTCGCTGGCGGTGTTCCTCGTTTCTGGCTTAGTGCATGAAGTGGTGATTTCTATTCCGGCCCAAGGCGGATACGGGCTGCCAACTTTATACTTTGTGATTCAAGCCGTTGGGCAAATGTTCGAGCGTAGTCGGCTAGGAAAAACCCTGCACATCAATCGCGGCCTCACCGGCCGGGCGTTTACTGTCGTGGTGGTGCTGGCCCCGTTTCCGCTATTAATCCACGGCCCTTTTATGAACCAAGTGCTGGTGCCCATGTTTGCGGTGCTGGCAAATTATGGAAGTTAAAATGATGAACCTAGAACTATTGATCCTGATCGGCGGCCTGTTGCACTTCGGCATATTATTGGCGAGTGCCCTGGTGCCGCAAGTATTAGATTGGAAAGAATCGCTGAGCAAACTTGACCCACTGTTACGACAACTCATTTGGGTTCACGGGGCCTTCATCGTGTTGGTCATCATCGCTTTTGGCGTGCTGTCTCTGCTGTTTGCTACTGAGTTGGCCAGCGGAACCCCATTGGCTCGCGGTGTGTGCCTGTTCATCTCGCTATTCTGGGCCATCCGAGTTTTCGTGCAGTTCTTCATCTTCGACGCCAAACCGTTTTTGAAAACACCGCTGTTAAAACTCGGCTATCATGGTCTGACGCTGGTGTTTATCTATCACACCGTGGTTTATGCCTTGGCCGGGTTGCTGGTTGAGTAAGCTGAAAAGATTGAACGATAATTGGGAACTCTCCAGCTACCCGTCGATACTTGGCCCGAGATTGGGCCAAGTACCCAAAAGTAGTCCACTGGCTACTTTTTCAGAAAAACCCCTCTGTAGAAAAAAAGTAGGCCAGTGGACAACTTTTGAGGCCGCTAATTGATCCATCGCTTGGGCACAGGCCCCGTTTTCTTGTCGTTGTAAGTGTTGTCTTAAAACGACTTACAACAACTATTTTTTCCCCGAAAAAATCCTTGGTCAAAAGTTGTCCATTGGACAAAAAGTAGCCAATGGACAACTTCTTGATTTCCGATTTTCCAACAGCGCTAAAACACGACCTTTCCCCCCAGTAGAAATCGGCGTGCATCAAAATTTGCCCCGCAATCATCCGCTGCTTCTCCGCCAAAAATCATCCCAATATTCTCCAATAAATCAAACTCCGCACTGGTCCAGTTTACAAACCCGATGTAAGGCTTGCCGGGGAATTTTGTAGGGTACGCTATTGCGTACCAACGGCTCGACTCGTCAGTATTCCTTAAGCTCTGCAACTCGTCCGCCTGATTGGAAACTGCAAAAAAAGGAGTTCTCACGCCAAGGCGCCAAGACGCAAAGAAGAGAAAATCTGAATTCAAATCTTTCGTGTCTTCGTGCCTTGGTGGTAATAATAGAACGTGAAAGAAATACCGGATGGGCTCAGCTTGTTCATTTAGGTTGACGCAGTCAAACTGTAGCATGGCAATTATCTTACCAACCGAAGCAAACAGGAGACGCCCGTGTATCAAGGCCGGTCTAATAGTATGTTCTCTTGGAATTTCACAATCCAGGGCCAAGGGCAGCATGCGAGTCTCGAATTTAATTGGTTGAACGAACAGGGCTCAATCAACATCGATGGGCATGATTTAAGCGTAGTCAAGCATGGAATGCTCAGCGGCTTCTGGACTTTGGAACACGCCGGAGAAACCATTCTGGCGGCACAAAAGCCGAATGCGTTTTCGCGTTCGTTCGAGATTCAACAATCCCAAGCAACCTGGCTATTTGAAGCCAAATCGGCATTCGGCCGCAGCTTCAATCTCAAAGACCAACAACACACACTCGCCACCATGCGGCCCAAGCATATCTTCACACGGTCGTTTACGGTCGAGACTTACGCCGAACAGATTCCGTTTGCCACGATTGTGTTTTGTAGTTGGTTGATGATTTTGACGTGGCGCCGGCAGGCTAATAATTCGAATTGATGTTTGGTTGCGTTCTCAGCGACCTTTTAGCCTTTCCCAAAAAGAACTTTCTTGAGTCCCTTGCGTAAGCTTGAATACAAAGTCACAGAGACTTGCGTAGCCTGTTTGTCTAGGGCACCATCGATTAACTAGATGATATTGATCTTCATCACAGACTTCACAAATCCAGTGATAGCCATCAAGGCCCTGAGGTTCTTCAGAAGATGTTAAGTTCCAGAAATCGGATTGTTGAAACAACTGATTGAACCGGTTCCACTCATATTGGTTTAATGTTTTAGTTGCCAGGGTATAAGAACCGATGCCAGGTAGCTGCTGACCGTTGTAAGTTAAATGCTTGGTAGTTAGTGCGGCCGTTTTATCCATCGGCACAATTGATATCGTGCCGATCCATTGATCCGTCTTCGTGAAACGGTAAGTTTTTCTATTGGGTTGGGATGAATAGATGCTTTTCTCCTCAGCCGCCATTAGTAGGTCAGCAACATATTTAGATTCAAACTGATCTAGATTCGGATCGCTTGAAAATGCATATACTGGAAAGAATTGGGGTTTGATTGTGCCCATTTAATGATTCAACCACACTTGAAAAAAATGAGTGGCTAGAGTTTAGACTAGCTGCTTTACTCAACACTAATGTTAGAAACTATATCATTTACAATTACCGTCCCGAAGAGGTCGTATTGATAGCTGATCAGCCAACCATCATTGTAAACAATTTTCTACCCTGGTAAATCACATCGCAAGCCCCCAAGGAGTTCAATGCATCTGTTGCCTGAATCGAGTTCATAATCTCAGTTACTCTGGCGTCCGAAAAGTTTTTATGAAATCGAATTTCAATACTGCCCATTCGGAGCATGGCTGCTAGGGCATTTCCGGCATAATTGTCTTTGTAGGCAATCCCTGGCGAACCAGTATCTGAATGCTGAAACCTGCCATCAAAGATGATCGCCCCACGCTCATTGAAGACCATTTCCCAATCAACCAGCCCAGTGGTGGTTGCTTCTGTCAGTTCGTCTGATCCGGTGATATTCATGTGAAAACCTGCTTAACCTCACTCTTAATCAAACTGCGTCAGCCGAACATCACCATCGGGCATGTGAACAATCACTTCTAGTGATCCGCCGAGGGAATCGACGAGGCGGTTGAGGGTGCTGATCTGCATGTCGGCTTGGCTTTCCATTTGAGAAAGGCTGGGTTGCGAGATGCCGAGCAGGGCCGCGATTTCTTTTTGGGTTTTGCCCGAGTGCTTACGCAATTCCGATAACAACATCTCTTGAGGCAGTTGTTTCACTCGTTCATCCGAACGTATGCGGCGTTCTGGCGTCATTTTATCGAGTAATGTCGAAAACTTTTTGTGTCCAGCCATTTTAATTTAGCCCTTTCGCTTTCCTTTCCCAATCTTTCGATAATTTTGTTACAAGATCGGGGCCCTCAATTCTCCACCAGTATTCTTTATCCATGACAGTTTCTGTTTCTTCATGAATCTTTGCCAGTCCCAGTAGCTCGATAGGATTCGACGCTTTCAATCTGAGTTCATTTTTATGTGCGTTCCAAGACGTGTGCGTACTGTTTCCATGTGGATCTGGTTTTCCAGACAACTCAAGGTCAAAACCACTTTGCTGAAGAAGTAACAAACAAGTGTTCCAGACATTTGGATAGGTAAACAATGTTCGCCTATTTGTCTTGTCATGTTCTTCTGTGAACAAATTATTATCCATGATGAGAAAAGATTTGCATGTCATGGAGAATGAACCGAATACCGACATTCCCTTGAATGAGATAAGCGAATCTTGTTGTTTTAAAATTTCGACCTTTGGTTCTTTTTTTGTGGGAAACCCTTTAATGGATAAATCAGAGACTTCCCATAGTTGTAATGTGATTGAGTAGATTGCAGTTTGATCATTAGTGTATTTGTCAGGTGCCCTAGGAAGTTCGACATCAAGAATCACCGAAGGAGTCTCTCCTTGAACAGAGATTTCATTTATTTTAACTTCGGAGAACTCTGGTGGATTCTTATATTGTGATCTAATCGAATATGGGTTCTGACTTAGGTCAACCCAATGGATATTGTTTATTTCTGACACGGACAAATTCTCCCACTATTTTCTTGTAGGCAATATCAATAGACAGGCGGCTGGCCAAAAAGGCAGCCACCCTACAACACGGTCTATCACTCGTCCACATCTTCACCCAACAATTTCCTCAACTTCCGCAACGCGCGAAGATATCTCATGCTGGCCGCCGCAGGTGCCAAGTCTAGTGCTTGGGCCGTGTCTTGGTTTGATAGTTGTTCGAAGTGGCGCATGATCACCACTTCGCGGTCTTGTTCTTCGAGTTGTTCGATGGCCGCTTCGAAGCGTT
>NVWB01000216.1 GCA_002733575.1 Blastopirellula sp.
CAAGTGGATCCGCTCGCATTTGTTAGGCGGGACGGTTCCCGATGTACCGATCGGCGTTGACGCGCGCGTCCCGGAATTAGAGCACACGACGTTTCGTGATCGCTTGAAGATCGCCACCAAGGCGGCCGAGTGTTGGCGTTGTCATAAGAAAATGGATCCTCTGGGTGTTACTTTGGAACGCTATGATCACTACGGCCGCTATCAGCGACTGGATGCCGGACAGCCTGTCAACGCCAGTGGCGAGATCACTCGAACAGGCGTCCCTGAGTTAGATGGTAGGAAAGTCAGCGGTCCGACCGAGTTGATGGAGATCCTGGCAAAGTCCGAATATGTCGAGCAAGTCTTCGTGCGTTACGTCTTTCGCTACTTCATGGGACGCAACGAGACGCTTGGCGACGCCAACACCCTACAGGACGCCCACAAGGCGTATCGAGAAAGCAACGGAAGTTTCAATGCCCTGGTAGTTTCTCTGTTAAGTTCAGATTCCTTCTTGTTTCGGCAGAAAAAATAAGGTCAAAAACACCAGCACTATGTATAGGTTTTAGAATCATGATCAATCGACGCACATTTTTCCGCGGGACGACGCTCGGTCTTGGCGGGTTGTATTTTGCTCCGTTTCTCCGCCAACTCGATGCAGCGACCGCAAACAGTCCCTCCCCGGCGCGGGTGCTATTCTTCGTTCAGGCCAACGGCATTTATCCGGCGGAGATCCAGCCGCAAGGAATTGATCGCACGAAAGATCCCGCAACGCTCGAAGACCTTTCGCTCGACGGAGTCAAACTACCTTTCAGTCTTGAACCACTTCAACCCTACGCGAATAAGATGACTCTGCTTCACGGTTTATCCGGACGCATCGCCAGGGGAAGTCATAGCATGGGATTCGCCGCCTTGGGATGTTGGCCGTGCGGCAAGAAGGCTTACGGTGAAACGGTCGACGCGGGAATGGCAAGACAACTTGGCGGGATCTATCCGCACGTTGGCCTGGGCGTCTCTAACAAAGAAATGGCATTGACCTACAACGTGACGTCCGTTGGGCGAGGCAAAGCGTTGCCGACAGTGCTCAACCCCGTATTGGCCCATCAACAGTTTTTTGCTGCTGGTGCAGCGAGTGATTCTCGCAAGAGTTTTGACGTCGACACCTGCCTGCTTGACTTTCTGGCCGACGACGTAAAACGAATGCAGTCGCGGCTCGACGGCTCGGATCGGCAGAAACTGGAGCGTTATCTCGAAGCGTTCGAATCGATGAGCGGTCGACAAAGCAAGTTGGCCAAAATGGCCGACCAGATCGCCAAGGCGACGCCCTCCGTCGATCCGAAACTGGGGACCGTCAGCTCTTCCAAGACAGGCCCGACCGGTGTCTTCGACCGGCTCGAAGCTCAGTTCGACATCGCGGCAGGAACACTCATTGCCGGCCTGACCAACGTCGTGACGGTGTCCGCCGCAGCGGGGCTGGATCGCATCGGACTCTCCTGCATGGCTAGTGAATTGGGCAGTATCGGTAAAGATGGCTACATCGGAGCCCACGCCATCGGCCACGGCAAATTTCAACACTTCGCCGGGCTCTTGGGATCCGAATGCCACGCTCATATCCGCCGCAAGTGCATGGAAAAGCTGGCCAAGTTCATCAAGACGCTGGAGTCGGTGCCGGAGGGCAACGGCACCATGATGGACAATACGCTGGTCGTCTACCTGTCCGACTCGGCCGAAGGTCATCATCCGATCTGCCACGAATGGCCGTTTGTTGTGATCGGTGACCTCGGCGGACGCCTGAAGTTGGGCAACCGCTATCTGCGTTACCCCTGGTACGGCAAGCCGGGGCATCGCACGATGGCGAGTTTTTATACATCGTTGCTCAACGCCGTAGGTGATCCGCGAAAGGATTTTGGTATCGCGGATTCCGCAATCAAGGACCTGGATCAAACCGGCCCGTTGGCAGAACTAATTGTTTAGAGGCAACACGGATATGAATATCAAAGTTCTAATTTGTCTATTAGGCATGGCATCGACGGTCTACGCGGAACACCGTGTTGCGCTGTTGATCGGCAATAGCAAGTACCAAGACAAATCGCTTTCTATGCCGGCAAAGGATCTTGATTCCGTTGCCGCTGCCTTGCAGAAGCGTGGCTTCTATTGCAAGAGAATGGAAAACGTCGACGAAAGTCAGTTGAAGGTTGCCATCGAAAGTTTTGCCAGTAAGACACCAACTAGGTCAACCGCGTTGGTGTACTTTAGCGGGCAGGCGTTGCCCGGCTCCTACAAGGGCAAGTCTGGTGTCTGTCTGCTGGGGATCAACTCGAAGCGGGGGCGGGGATATTCTCTTGCGTTGGTACTGCAAGACCTCTTCAGTAAGGGTGGTAGCGAGAATAATCTGATCGTGATCGATTGCCCGACCGTTCCGAAAGAGAAAATCGATGCGCCGGGCGATTGCTCGGTGAGTTTTGGCGGAGTAGAGAGCGTTCTCAAGCAACTCAGAGGCGAACCCTCTTTCGCCGTCGGTCCGCCTAATCAATTTATGCATGGCCGTAAGGCGGGCGACGAGTGGGTTAACCCGTTGGGTATCGTGTTCTGCTGGTGTCCCCCCGGAACCTTTACGGCGGGTAGCCCCGAAAACGAAACGGACCGTTACCCCGACGAAACGCAACGAAACGTGACGATCGCAGACGGATTCTGGTTATCAAAATACGAATTGACGCTTGGACAGAGAGTCGCGAAGCGTGGCCCGGGACGTGGCACGCTGGCACGTCACAAACTCGACCCGGTGACAATGATCAATCACGACGACGCCAAATCGATGACCCGCACGTTTTCCGCAAGCGAGCAGAAGGCGGGACGCCTACCCGACGATTGGCAATACACGCTGCCCACGGACGACCAATGGGAATATGCGGCGCGTGCCGGAACAACGACCCAACATTACTTCGGCGATGACGTCAAGCAGTTGCCAAAACACGCCAACTTCGCGGACAAGACGTATTACGACACCGGTGACATTTATTCCAACGCGGCACATCGCTCGCTGAGCGACGGGGCCGCCAAGTTGAACCTCGTTGGCTCGTACGCTGCCAACCCCTGGGGATTTCACGACATGCACGGCAATGTCGCCGAATGGTGCATCAACCTCGCAATCCGCGGTGGCAGTTGGACGAGCGCCCCTCAGAACTGCCGCAGCGCCTACCGCGACTCGTTCTCCAGCCGAAACGAACAGAATTTCATTGGTTATCGAATAATAATTCAACGGGCGTTGCCGAAGAAAGAGAAAGACCAATGAAGGGCTCACTACATAGCTCTCCGCACCGGTGTCATACGTGTTATCGCCAAACACTGTACGAGAGATTTTTCCCCCGATGCTACTCGCGAATATCGTGCGGCCTCGTAGCGATTGCTGTACTTCTTGCCAGCGAGCCGCTGCAAGCTCAGGATCGCGTAGCGCTGCTGATTGCCAATTCGGACTACGGCGAGCACCAATTGCCCGAGGCGAAGGCCAATGTTGAGAAGCTTGCCAAGTCGCTCGAAAGTGCCGGCTTCACGGTGACGGTGAAAGAGAATATTGAGAAGGACTTCCGTCGGGAATTCGAAGCCTTTCTTCCCACCTGCCCAAACGGCGGTGTTTCGTTGGTCTATTACTGCGGATACGGCAGCCGTTTTGACCGCAAAATGTCGCGAACGATCAAGAATCCGGACGGAACGAAAGAGAAGGAGTACTATTACGAACCTGACTCAGGCATCTGGAGTACAAAGGGTAACACTCCCTACCGATTAAACGACCTCGCCCGTGAGTTCCGCATGCGAAGCGGTGCGAGGTTGAACCTGTTGGTGCTCGATTGCGGCTTCCACTGTCCGAAGGCCAAGGAGACACAACAGGGCATCGCGGCTATTGATTCGAAGACTTGGCCTGGCGGGGTGATCTGTTATGCGACCCCGAACGAGAAGTCGTTGCCGGAGGGGACGTCCTCCTCACTGGCCGAGAGTTTATCTCGTCATCTGACTGCCAAGGACCAGCCGCTTGGCGAAGTGATGGCCAAGGTCGACACCGATGTCGCAAAACAGTCAGGCGGAAAACAAAAACTCTGGTACACATTCTCATCCAACCAGGACGCGGCCAGGCACGTGGTGTCATCTCGCAATCTCAATCTTGCAACCACCAAGTTGCCGCCGAGCAATCCCAACCCAGGCGACCAGTGGATCAACAGCATCGGCATGGTGTTCTGCTGGTGTCCGCCGGGCGAGTTTCGCATGGGGATCGATGGGGCGCCGACCCCACAAACCCGCGACGCAACGCAGGTCGATGTGACGATTAGCAAGGGATTCTGGATCAGCAAGTATGAACTGACATTGGGCGACTATGCCCGGGCGAGAAAAAGGGACGTGGAAGGAAGGGAGTTGGTTCCGCTGGTGCATGCCAATCAACCTATCACCGGAATTAAAGGTCCAAGTGCCCAGAAATTCGGGTCGGGAACACTTGATTCATGGGAAAGCAAAGCAGGCTGCCTGCCGTCGGGTTGGGGATATCGACTGCCGACAGAAGCCGAGTGGGAGTATGCCTGTCGGGCTGGCAGCAAGTCGCGTTTCGGCTTCGGCGATTCGGTCAATGACCTGCATCGTTATGCCAACTACGCAGATCGCTCTCTACATGACGAGGACGATTCCTTTCATTACAGCGACCTGATGGCCAACGATGGCGTAGGCCGTCGTCCAGCACCGATCGGCTCCTATTTGCCCAACGCCTGGGGAATCCACGACATGCACGGCAACGTTACTGAATTCGTGCAGGACAAATACCTGGCCCAACTCCCAGGCGGAACTGATCCACTAGGGCGTAACGATAAGCAGACCAATATCGTCTATCGTGGGGGAGCCTGGTGCAGTTTGCCTGAGTATTGCCAAAGCGGTTTTCGGAAAGTTTGCAAGTTGAGCAACAACGAAGGCCATTCCGACTTTCGCGGAATGCGAGTGGTACTGGCGAGGAAAATGAAATGACAATTTCAAAAGAAATGAAATCGGATAGAGCACCGCATCGTCGTGTTTCCATATTTGCTTTTTGGAGATTGGGATTCGTTTGTCATATATTGCTTGCTATTGGGTACTTCTCCCCGACAGCCAATGCACAAACGACACCTGCGTTCGACACGCTAGTCAAGCCGTTCCTAAAAAAACACTGCGTCGGTTGTCATGGAGCAGACGATCCTGAAGGCGACATCTCGCTGCACGCTATCACCGGCCATTTGTCGAAAGGTACCGGCATCAAGAGCTGGGAAAAAATCTACCATCAACTAACGCTTGCCAGCATGCCACCGAAAGATGAAGAGCAACCCGACGTTCATGTGCGGGCATTGGTCCTGCAATGGCTTGAGCAGGAGTTTGCCAAAGCTGGTATCCAGATCGAGAACAAACTCGCTCGGCCCGGCTTTGGCAACTACGTGAAACACGAGTTGTTGTTTGCCGACGGCAAGGCTAGTCCTTCGTTCTCTCCGCCGCGTGTGTGGCGAATTCGCCCCGCGGTGTACGAGGCAAGCTTGCAGCAATTTGCCAAAGGGGGCAAGTACGTCAAACCGTTCACTCTTAAGTCGGGCGGACATACGTTCCGCGACTATGACAATCAGTATGTTATCGCAGGAGCAGATCTGGCCCAACTGATGGCCAACACCAAAGTTGCCGCGCGCCTGTTGGCCCAGATCGTCGAGGACAAAGGTACTCTCAAGCGTGGCTCGCGCACACCGGAAGAGCTGTTTCAACTGATTGATCCAGAGAACAAACAACCCAGCGACGAGCAACTGCAAGCGGCCATCAATTGGTTGTATCACCATGTGCTGTTGCGTGACCCGACTGACGAAGAAGCTCAACGGATGATCGCCTTCGCCAAAGCAAGCATGACGTCTGACGGCCAACTACTTGGCGTGCGAAACATGGTTTCCGCAGTGCTACTGCATCCTGAATCGCTTTACCGCAGCGAACAAGGTACAGGCCAGGCCGACGAACATGGCCGCGTGATACTCGCTCCGCGCGAATTGGCATTTGCAATCGCCTACAGCCTGACCGACACGAGGCCAGACGATGCGATGCTCGAAGCAGCCGACAACGGCAAACTGGCAACCCGCGAAGAAGTGCAGACGCACGTCGAGCGAATAATCGAGGACAACAAGATTGCCAAGCCGCGGATTCTCGGTTTCTTTCGCGAGTATTTCGAGTACGGCGGGGCAGTCGACGTCTTCAAAGACATCGCGCTGAATCGTAACCACTCGCCGGATGTTTTGGTGAGCGATACCGACCAACTCATCATGCACATCTACCAGCAGGACAAGAACGTTTTGCGCGAACTACTCACCACCAACGAGAGTTTCGTCCAACATAAAATTGATTCGAAGACGAAGAAGTCGGCCAGAGCCCAGGCCAAGAGCCTTGGTGCCCACTTTGCTTACAACCTACCGCCCGACTGGAAATGGGTTCCCGACCAACCGATTGAACTACCCGGCTCGCAACGCGCAGGTATTCTTACGCAACCGTCGTGGCTAGTGGCCAAGAGCGGCAACTTCGACAATGATGCAATTCGACGTGGACTGTGGGTGCGAGGGAAGTTGCTCGGCGGCAGTATTCCCGATATTCCGATCACCGTCGACGCGCAACTGCCCAATGATGAGACGCTCACCTTGCGTGAGAAGATGAAGGTCACGACGGAAGCGTACTGCTGGAAATGCCACCAGAATACCAACCCGGTCGGCCTGCCGTTTGAAATGTTCGACCACTTCGGTCGCTGGCGAACCAAGGAACTTGGCAAGCCGGTCGTTACTGCCGGAGCAATCAATAACAGTGGCATCAAGTCGCTCAATGTTGAAGTGCCTGACGCCGTTAGGATGCTGCACAAGCTGGCCGACTCGCCTCGTGTTCGTCAGGTCTTCGTGCGGCACGCGTTTCGCTATTTCATGGGGCGAAATGAAACACTCAACGATGCCGCTACGCTCCGCCGTGCCGACAACGCTTACGTCGAAAGCGGCGGAAGCATGAAGGCGTTGATTGCATCGCTACTGACTAGTGACTCGTTCATGTATCGCGAACATGTCGCCGCGTCCCACCATAAATCAGAAAATTGATTCTCGCTAAAAGGATTTCACGATGACCATTACTCGACGCGATTTACTTCGCAACGCTTGCTTTGGTGCTGGTGCACTCACTCTGTCGCCCGTCTTGAGTCAAATCAAAGCTCAAGCGGCTGGCCAGGCGCAGCGAGCGCCTCGGTTTGTGTTTGTCGTGGAAGGCAACGGCCTACCACCGCAGCACGTGATGCCGCTTGGCTACAAGTTCAAGTCGGTTAAAGCGGGTGGTGGATGGGTACGTACGTGCGAGAAGCCCGTCAACGATTCACTTGCCGACAAAGAACTACCCCCGTCTCTACAGCCGATCAAAGAGTACAAGGACAGGCTTACTGTTGTACACGGCCTGTCGGGTAAGATCTCAGGTGGCGGCCATTCGAGTGATTTTGGCGCGTTGGGCGCCTATAACTGCGGCAGTGGCGTCGGCAACAGTGGCACGCCCCAAGGCGAGACAATCGACGTGGCGCTTGGCAAGCAATTGGGAGGGATCTTTTCGCATGTTGGCGTGGGAATTTCCGATCGTACAGAACACGACGTCATCTATAACTGTTCTGCTTGGGGTAAGAGTCAACCCACCCCAACCATTTGCCAACCGATGACCTCCTATGGCGCCTTGTTCGGCAGCGTGGCCGGTGGCAGTTCCAAAGCTGATTTCAACGCGAAGACGAACCTGCTCGATTTCCTTCGCGACGACGTCAAACGTCTGCAGGGTCAAGTTGCCAGCGCCGAACGGGATAAGCTCGAAGCTCATCTCAAGGGTTACGAAGACATGCGCAATCGCCAAAGTCGTCTAGGCGAAATCGAAGGCACACTGCGACGAAATGCACCGACAGTGACCGACAAGTTCAAGTCGGAGGTCGAATCAGATCGCCTCGATGCCCAATTCGACATCGCCGCCGCCGCATTGATTGGTGGGTTGACTAACTCCATTACCATTGCCTCCGGTGTTGGGAACCCGTTTTTTAGCGTCAAGTTCACCGGACTGGGAATCGACGTTGGCAAACACTCCATCGGCCACGGCAGCGGCTTTGGGGACATGGACGCTGACCAGCTCAAAGTCAAGATTCGAACATTCCATTTCCGCCTCATTGCCGATTTAATGAAGAAGCTCGACGCAGTGCCGGAAGCTGATGGAACGATGCTCGACAACACGGTCATCGTGTATCTTTCCGATGCAGCCGAAGCACATCACAGTCGCTGCCGCGAATGGCCGTTTGTGCTGCTCCCCGGCAAAAACACCGGACTTGTCGGTGGTCGCTACCTCCACTTCCCTCACTACGGACAAGAGGGACATCGCGAGCACGGCAACCTCTACACCACATTGCTTCACGCCGCCGGCAACCAACGTAAATACTTTGGTGTTCACGATGCCATGCTCAAAGGCAATGCAGTCGGAGACGGACCACTTCCGGAACTTTTTGCATAGACCATCGTTCAAAACTGGTTTAAATGCCCAGAAACGCGATTCGACATATCCTCAGAGTACACGACATGAGACTCAACAACACTCGTTTCTCCGCGACCGCCATGATCGCCGTTCTCTTTTGCACGGCGATCGCCTCGGCAACGGACACAAACGCACATACCGAACGGCCATCAGGTGAATATCACGTTCTACGCCTGGAGCTTAGCGAGGGTTTGCGGTTTGACGACGACGTTCAGTCATCCCAGATCGTGAATCTCGCCTTTCGCGATGAACGACTGGTGAATTGGTGGATCATCGGTCACGGTTGGCAAGCAATGCACCAGCAAGCTGAGTCGGTCAGTTTGACAGAAAAAGGAGTCGATGGCGATCTGAGCCTGCGCAGCTACGATGGGCGTGGCAGGCTACAAAACACGGCAAGCCTTTCGTTCCACATCGCACGAAAAGGCGATACGTTCGATGGAACAGTGAACGTCAAGGTTGCTAACGGCAGGAAACTGGCATGGGAAGCTACCTCACACGGCTCGTTTTTGAAACCGACGGGAACATTCGATTCGGCGGCAAACTGGTCCAGTTTTGCAGGGCCACTGGGGACTCTGGAGGCGAGCAAGGACGGTCCCGCTCTTGTCGATGACCTAGCAAAGTCACAACCCCTATGGCGCAGCGAGTCTCACGTACCCGTTTCCTACGGCAACGCTGCTGACGATCGATATGCCACGCGTGCCGCGGGGTGTCGTTCGGGCGGCGGGTCGAGTTCGCCGGTTTACGCGGATGGGGTGATCTACATCGGCTTCTATGTGCCCAACCGATCTGTCGAGACCGATTGGAGCAAGATCCATGAGAGTCGACGGACCGTGTACAGTGGCGAAGGGTTCAAGAAGCTCGTCGCCGAGCGGAAGCTGATCGATGTCGAGGTCAAGGCCATCGAGGATCACTGGCTACCGCTGGCGGACGAAGTGATGGTCGCCATGGACGCGCGGACTGGCGCAACACTGTGGCGGACAACGTGGCCGCTGCGTGCTTACAACCTGCAGACGCACAAGCATCGCGGCACGTTTGGCGTGCCATTGGTCACCGCTGGCAAAGTCTTCTATCCGAGCTTCAATAACTCGCTTGAAGTGATGGACGCGAAGACCGGCAAACCGTTGTGGGAATTTCCGAAGTACAACGAGCCGCCACAGACCAAATATTGGCCGAAGGGGCCGCCCAGTCAGTCGCCGTTGCTGATCGGTGACACGGTTGTTTGGAGCATCGGCGATACCACGTACGGCTTGGCGGCCGACACGGGCGAAGTTCGCTGGGAAAACAAGACCGAACGCTATAAGAACCACAGTCTGCGTGAAGTCAAACTTGGCAAACGCGAGTTCGTATTCGTTGCTGGCCACCACCACGGCCACCCATCCACGGTGCGGCTGATCGACCCTATTGATGGAAAAACGATGTGGTCCCAGAAGATTGGAACGCTGGGAATCTACGAAGGTCACTTCGCCAATCTGTTGGCTGTCTCTGGGGACAAGCTCGTCGCTTATCGCTACAAATCGCCGCCCGCGGATCCCAAAACCAACAAGATCGACAAGACGAAAATTACCGATCACATCAATGCGTGGCGGCTGACAGAAACAGGTATCGAGCACTTGTGGGAAGATGGCGATCTCCCACCCGACGAAGGTCCGCACTTGGCGATCGCCGGTGGAGTGGTGTATGGCGTTGGCCAACACCTGGTGCGATGTCTCGATCTTGAGAATGGCAAAGTGCTCGGCGAGATCACTGAAGGCGAGTTTCCTCACACGGAAGGCCAGGTAGGCGATGCGCCCCGAAGCAATCCGTTGTTGATGGTTGCCGGCGACAAGCTGCTTCTGTCGCCCGAAGGACAGCACGGCAATCACGGTTTCGTATTGTTCGACTCTGACCCGAAGAAACTCACGCTACTGGGCGACCAACAGCACAAATGGGTTCCACCCCACGCGTCGACAACGGCCTATGGTCGACAACCAATTGTTAACCCTATCGTCGATGGCCGCATGTTCCTTCGTGGTGGCAACGGCATCTATTGTTACGACCTGCGGCAGGAACAATGACAGAACGGAAATGCCAAGCATGAAAACTGCCTACCTCAACTGAATTACATGCCTCGATTTTACAAGGCTTAAGTAGATGAAACGAATTCTCCCCGCTCTGATTTTGATCCTCTTTGCTACCGGTTCGTCCATCCACGCAGGCTACGAAATGCCTAGCTATGTCGATGGCTGCCGCAGCATGGATGGCCGTTTCGAGATCAGCGTCAAGCAGACGGTGAAAGCCAATAGTTCACACGGCCCGAATAAGTGGAGCTATATCTGGAAGGATCTGAAAACTGGAGAAACGAACGAATTCGCAGCCCAAGGCATCCAGGGCGGGCAGCGATTGTCATCGTGAAATAAATCAGCTTCCAGTTCGATATTTATGCTGGAGAAGGTTTCTTGCAACCAAGAGAAAGATATAGATGCGATATTTGCTTACATTTCTTTTCGTTTTGATAACTAGCATGACTGCACTGGTTGCCGATGAACTAGGCAGCAGTCGTCAACATTTTTCCGAAGAGATAAAACCTTTTCTTCAAAAACACTGTGTCGAATGTCATGGATTAGAACTCCAAGAATCACAGATTCGCTTTGATCAACTGATTGAGTACCAAGTTGAGAATCAAGTACTGTGGACAAAGGTCTATGAGGCAATCACTTCTAGCAAGATGCCTCCGGAAGATTATGCACAACCGAGTCAAAAAGAACTAAACAATTTAAGCACTTGGATCGTTAACCAGCAACGCACAAATAATTCAGGTAAAACTAGACGTCTCAATCGGCGTGAACTTGCGGCTGCATTACGAGATCTAACTGGACTGTCAATCGATTACGAAAGGGCCCTACCGGAAGATGGCAAGGTCGATGGTTTCGATACCGGAGCAGAAGGGCTGCAAGATGCAGGTGATTCTTTAAATCAGATCATGAGAGTTACTCGCCAGGCCGTTGATGGGATCAGATTTCTAGAACCGACTGCAAGTCAAGTGTTCACTGCGAACCTGAGAGACTCGAAAGACCCACGAAAGACGCTTGATCAATGGAATAAAGAAGGTGCTTATGCAAAAATCAGAGGGTATGGAATACCAGAGAAAGGGCTTCTGATCGAACCAAAATGGATCAATGATCGTGGAGGGCAAACCTTTGCCGTTGTGCCTAAACATACTAATAGTAATATTCTAAGGTTAAAAATATCGGTATCAGCAACTAAAAATCATGACACTGTCCCCAATCCTCATCTATGGATTGATGTTGGGGCACAGGTTTTTGACTATCATGAGATCCCGTGCAATACAAAGTCTCCTGTTTTGTTGACATACGAAATTCAGACGGATGATTTGCCCTTAGGCAAACGTGGGCTAGATATTACTTTAATCAATAAAGTCGAAGTCCCTTATCGTGTCAAAGGGTTTGAAAATGACGACCGAAGCAAGCCGGAAGACAAACTTCCCAGCGGAACAGGCTTGTTTCGTCCAATTTACGATAAAAAGCAGCTTTCACCTGAAGAACATCCAGTCCCGTATTTAGTGCTGGAAAATCTTGAAATTGAGAATGGCTATGTCGCAGCTTGGCCACCAGTTCATTGGAACACAGAGTTAGGTGTGCTTGCAGATAATACTGAAAGTGCAAAAAAACTGTTGCATCTATGGATGAACAGGGCGTATCGAAGGCCTGTCACTGAGTCTGAGAAAAAACCCTATCTAGAATTTTATGAAAGCCTGAGAAAACAAGGTTTGTCGTTCGACAATGCCTTACGTGCCGCTTTTCAGTCGGTTTTGCTCAGTGGGCCATTTCGTTATTTAATCTCACCCTCTGAGTCAGAGGCTTCTATTGCTCAATATGCAATTGCGTCTCGGCTTAGCTTTATGTTGACTGGCTCTCCTCCAGATAGCGAGCTACAGCGTTTGGCAAATGCCGATCAACTACGAAATAATTTTGTGTTAAATAATCAAGTGGATCGGCTCTTGAGGGATACTCGAAGCAAGGCATTTTTTCAGCCGTTTGTGACTCAGTGGTTAGAGATTGGTCAGCCAATTACGATTACCTCTGAGAGCATCAAGATGCAAGACTTTCGATTTATCCGGTATCTAAAAGCATCGATGCGAGCAGAAACGGTTGCCTATGTTTCTCAACTGATTACCGAGAACCGCCCAGCACGTGAGTTAATCACTAGTGACTGGGCAATGATGAATGACATCTTGGCGATCCATTATGAATATGACGAGATCGAAGGTGGTCATCTGCGGAAGGTGAAGTTACGCAAACATGATCCAAGAGGAGGTGGTATCTTAGGGCATGCTGGTATCCAATCGATGCTATGTTGGATGGGTGATAATTGGGTAATCTATCGAGGAGCTTGGACACTCCGAGCCATACTGGATGATCCACTTCCTCCACCTCCGTTGGAAGTGCCAGACTTAGATCCTTCCGCTGGAGAAAATCGAGGCAAGACATTTAAAGAGTTATTAGTACAGCACCAAGAAAATGCCAAATGTTCGGTCTGCCACAAAGACATGGACCCCCTGGGTTTTGCCTTTCAGAATTTTGATATTAGTGGTCGTTGGCGTGATGTAGAGTTTGAAAGATATGTGAAGAATGACCTGGATGGAAAAATAGAATGGTATGGAACGGGTAAAACTCGTCCCGTCGATAATATCGGACGACTGCCTCGCGGTGAGAATTTCAGTAGTTTTTCTGAATGTAAACAACTCCTCGCAGAGCACTATCAACAAGATATCGTGCGAGGATTCATGAAAAAACTTGTACTCTATTCCACAGGGCGGAAACCTGATGTTGAAGATATGTTGGAAATTCAGTCGATAATGGAGCAACATGCAGACGCTGGATATCCCTTTCGTGACATGTTAAAAGCATGGATCCAATCTCAAGCTTTTCTTGATTAATGACGAATAATTCTCTACAATCACAAGTGTTAATATTTTGAAAAGGGAAACTGAGTGAATATGAAAAGTTACAGAATTTCTAGACGTACAGTTCTCCGAGGGTTTGGTGCAACCCTTGCACTCCCATATCTAAACATAATGGGTGACAAAACAATCGCGGCCACCACCAATCAAACGGATCCATCACGATTAGCTTGTTTCTACATTCCAGGCGCAATCTGTCGTCATACTTGGTTTCCCAAAGAAACTGGTTTTGATTACACTCTTGCGGAATCTCATAAACCACTTGCCCACCATCGAGACAACTTTTCAGTTCTCACAAATCTGTCTCACATCGAAGGGCGAATTAGTGGCCATGTTCACCCTTACAATTGGCTGACTGGTCACAATATCAATCAAACCCCTGGTACCATTACGAACACAATTTCGATGGACCAAGTGGCGGCAAAACATATTGGTCCAACTTATCTACCATCCCTGGCTCTTTCACATAATGATGGTATCGGCACGACCACTCTCTCTCGAAATGGATTGGGAGTTGATATTCCAGCAACCTCGAATTATCAAACTATTTTTAAAAGATTATTTCCTCCACAAGATAAGCAGCAGTTAAAAGAAGCTCAGATACGTGAACAACTGAATAGAAGTGTGCTTGATACTGCATTAGGAAGTGTCCAAGATCTAAAACGTAAACTTGGACGCGTTGATCAACAACGAATAGATCAATACCTTGAATCGATCCGTGACGTTGAAAAACGATTCGTAAATCGGGAACAAATTCTTAAACAAGGGCGTCCCAAATTTGACGAGAATAATTTACGATTAGAACGTGAAGTTGAAAATAGTATGCAGGAACACATCGAGATCATGATGGACCTGATCGCCCTCGCATTTCAAACCGATATGACTCGTGTGGTGACTCACAGTCTTGGTGGAGAAGGTGGTCCAAACTATAATGAATATAAAGATTGGGCAAACAAAGCAGGTGCCCAATCTCGTGGTGCCCATGATTTTCATCACAAGGGCGGACAAGCTCATGACATGGAAAACACCGACGCCAAAGTACTTAGTTACCGTGACAAAATGTTTTGCTCTGCCTTTGCAAAACTAATGGATAAACTAGCGAACATCGAAACCAAAGATGGCTGTTTACTCGATCACACAGTTCTACTCCTAGGCGGCGCCCAAATCAGCAGTCATTCAGGAAAGAGTTTTCCGACGCTATTGGCAGGGGGTAAACAGCTAGGGTTCAAACATGGTCAGCATCTAAAGTGGGACGGGAACACCAAACCCATGTCTGATCTCTATCTCACGATCTTACAGCAACTAGGTTGCCCCGTTTCTTCATTCAAAGAGAGTCGTGGGACTATTTCTGAATTGTTAGCTTAGATGAACATCAAGACAATCACTTATCAAAGTGTCTTTATTGCTTGCTTCGTGTTTGAAGCTATTGGTTTTGCTGAAGACAGAGTAGAACTTCTGCACACACTTCAAGGGCATACTCGTTGGATCTCTGCTGTCGAGTACAGCCCCGATGGCAAGATGATCGCTTCTGGAAGCGATGATGGAACGGTGATACTGTGGGATGCCCAAAGTGGTAAAAAGCAATTCTCACTACAAAATTATGACAATGCTCTCGCCTTCAACCATAACGGAGAGCTTCTCGCTATTGGAACTCTTGGAAAGACCATTTCAGTAATTAATTTAAGAACTAGGGAAATTAAGTTTACACTACAAGGGCATACTGAGGGGCTGACTGCAATTGAATTTAGCCCTGATGGAAAGCTACTCGCCACAGCGAGTGGAGATGACACATTCATTATTTGGAATTTAAACAACAGAGAACCACTTCACACTCTTGATCATGATAATGAGTACGATATTTCGACAGTTGCATTCAGCCCTAACGGAGAGCAAATTGTTTCAGGTGATGGGGAAGGTCAACTGATTGTCTGGGCTACTAACAGTGGCGAAGAACTGCTGGTTCTCGATGATCACGAGGGCACAGTCACTTCTGCCATGTTTAGTCCAGACGGTAAACGCATCGTCTCTTCAAGTTGGGATAAAAGTATCATCGTGTGGGACTCAGAAACAGGCGAGATGCTTAAGGCACTCACTGGCCACACCGACGTTGTTACTTCAATTTCTTGTAATCCGAATACCAATCTTCTTGCTTCCACCAGTGAAGATAATACATTGAGAATATGGAATACAACCAGTGGAGATCAGATATTTTCAATCGAAGCTCATGCCAATGATGTTACCTGCATTGACTATAGTTCCATCGGAAAACAGATTGTCACAGGAAGCAATGGTGAACTGAGAGTCTGGAAGGTTAAATCCCCTTTCTGATGTACTAACCCAGCGACTTTCATCGTGAAAATTCAGTTGCAAGCACACCGCAATTCAATGAATCAATCATATGGGTCATTAACATTTTTTAAATGAATTCACGTTGCTCGAAGTGTATAAATATTTAATGTACTACCAACATCCTGTAGTAGTTGAACTTAAATTTCATATTAACAGCCGCAAATTGCAGCAATCCTTCTGGTAAACTCAATCCATCGCTAAACACTGATCGTCTAGCGAAAGAAGGGAATCGTTTCGACCGGTGCTTTCTTCATATCAGCAGAACCCTCCATTTTCTCTTTGTCGTAGTTGATTCAAACGATACAACAATTAACCTAGTAGCTCCTGAGGAAATGCAAGTAATCTGGCAACCTCCCGATGGAACAGTAAAGTAGTATCAATCGAGCGTGCCGACCGACACGCCTCTTTAATACACCTTTAGCGTGATTGCTGTAACCTATTGCCTGCTATGCACTTGAGGAGAATTTCCTGTCTGACTTCTAAGCTTCAAACATCAGATTCAATAGATGTGATAAAAAATCGCCTCCACAAGTCTCGCTGATAGCTAAAAAAAGAGTTTGAATCAATCAACATTAGATGTTGATAAATCACTTGAACTCTTCGGAAAATTACAAGATGTAATCATAAATCTCAAGACCTTTTTCTTCTAAATTCCGAAGTCCCCATTGAACTAACCCGAAAGTTCAACCTGAAATCTCACGGCCACGCCCCAGAAGTGTATTAGCCCAACGACCATCGGCGTGAACATCCTTCCACTAGTTCAGTTGTAATCACTTCGCGACAGACCTGAAATACATAGAATAAATCAAGCTGATCATTGACAATTGAGAGTGAAATCACGTTCCTGATTAGGTGTGCGCATACCGGTAGCGTTAATACTAAAGACACGATCGTTACGCTGCCTGTCGAGTTTGAATTATCGGCAGATGACGTCGACCTGCAAGACAATCGATTTTCAATACAATTGGATCGCCTGGACTACCCTGAACCTCAACTTGTGGTTTTGCACATGGGGAATCGATGGGCCAATGTTTACGCGGTTCAAACCGTGGTTGCTCATTCGCAGCAGGATGAGAGAAGTAGACTTCGTTTGGCGTCCTCCCTTTGAGTGTCGTATGAGATCGATATTCGTTGTACCAATCAATAATTAAAGCGACTTCATTGTTGAACGCCGATTGCTGTTCTGGAATGATTGTTTGTCGCAAGAGATCTTTGATGGTTCGATGAAAGCGTTCCACGACGGCAATGCTACCATGCTTGCCAACGGCACCGAATCGGAATGAGATGCTGTGCTTATTGCACCATACTTTCTTAAAGTGATCGCAATCGAACTGGCCGCCGTGGTCCACAATGATGTGCTTGGGCTTGGCATGCCCCTGCTTGATAATTTTGTCGAGTGCTGTTGTCACTTCCTCGGACGTAGGGATGGATTTGAACGTTGCAAATCCCATGGCTCGTCTAGAATAGTGATCAACTACATTGAGTTGCCACCAACAGACCGGCCAACGTGGCGAGATCGCGTTGGGAATCCAATTAGTCCAGAATCCACCACTAATGGGCACTGCGGTTAAATCAGCGTGCCAAGTATGATTGGCGTACTTGGAGACGATTTGGCAAGTAGCATTATCTTTCAAATTCGGTTCAGGTTCTTTTACAGGGCTCTCCAACAAGATTCTCTCAACAGTTGTTTTACCAAGATGAACTCCAGCACGAGCGAGGATTTCTGCAATCTTTACTTTCCCGAGTGTTGGCAAAAATAACTTTATCTGCTGAACCGTGTATCGGACAAACTCCGGGAATCGATTAACGGGAGATGTCGTTTGCAACAGAGAGTCGTCATCCACACGACGAAGCCAAGATCTAATCGTATCATCCGAGATAAAAAAGTGCCGAGCGGTCTCCGCTTGAGTCCAACCTCGCATGGCCCTTAATTCCAAAATTGCCATCCGTTCGATGGGAGGATACTGGGGACGCCGTTGTGAATGGATGCATTTCACCCTAGCCCCAAGTATTCTTAGTTCTTCACGCAACAAGGCCACTTCAGTTTCCAGCCGATGGATATTGGCAGTGGAAGTAAGGCCTTTCCTTAGCAGGTATTCGCGGCCAGCCAGCATACTAATTCGGACAAGACCGATTACGTTGAGTAAGGAATAGCGAACCGATTGAGACCAGTTCTTCGGCAGTGGTATCGTTTCTTCAGTAAGTTCTTTGTGCATGACGGTTCAAAAAAGTGACCTTATAATTGACCGACAGGAACAAATGTTTTACTTCACCTTGATGGATACAATCCACATAGATGTGTGGATTGAGAATCGCTTATAATAACCACCAAAAGTCGCTGGGCTAGTACAGCCACTGGATGAGAATGATTGGAATCGGTTGTCATCTTGAACTTTTTCGTCGTTTTGGCCTGAATCCCAGCTTGTTTCATGATTTTCGCTACCGTGTTTTCACAACAAAGAATGCCCATTTTCTTTAGTTCTTGATAGACTCTTGGTGAACCAAAATTATCCTTGCGTTTCGTGTTGTGAACTTTACGAATTTGCATTTCCAGTGATTTTCTTCGTTGCGAATGTTGACTCTCTGTCCGATCTCGCCAGGCATTGTACCCGCTACGTGAGACGTCTAAGACATCGCACATAACCGTGATTGGCCACTTGTTTCGATACTCGTGAATGAACTGAAATCTCAATTCTTTTCGTTCGCAAAGAAGGCCGTCGCTTTTTTTAAAATATCACGTTCCATGCGAAGCCGCTTGTTTTCGGCCCGCAATTGTTTGAGTTCTTCGCTCTCGGTGTCGTCTTCGTGATTGGCATCCTTGTCGATCCAGCGACGTAGCAGGCCATCGGTAATACCCAAGTTCCGAGCCGCTTCGGCCACTTTGTAATTCTGCTCAGTCACCAATTTCACGGCCTCTAGCTTGAACTCCTCACTAAAAGTCCGCCGCTTAGGCTTCGTAGTCGTCTGTATTGAATTCGGTTTGTTCTTACTCATTAAATTTCCTCCTGAGCATAGTTTACACTCTTATTTGCGTGTCCACTATTCTTGGGGAAGTTCAGTTTCTTCTATAGGACACACAAGTATAGAATCATGGCGTAGCTAGCCGAAGCACACTGGCATAGTAAGCTCCGCGCGAAACGCCTGAGTCGTTCGTGAGCGTGGATTTCAGGCGAGTACGTCCTGATTTCAATTCGATATCAAAGTGAATCTGCTTCGTGCCGACTGGGATTGCCAGCTTGAGTGTTTGGCCGCCGACTTCGAGAACCGCGGACATGGCTGCAATGGGGTGGTTCGCTTCCAGCGGGCGTTCCATTAAGGTAATGCGGTAACTTCCTGCTTCGGCCACTGTGATCTCCCAGTGACCATTGAAGGGTGGGGCTTCGGCGACGACATCCTGATGCCATGGGATCTTGTCCGTGTGCCAATCATGGGCTGTTAGGAACGCTGGGTTGTCTTGATCACTGCCCACCATGATTGGTACAAGCGACGCGATCCGGCCACTCGTGGTGTTCCACCATTGCTCATAAGACTCCAATAGTTCGCGAACAACTTCCGGGTGCTTGGCAGCGACATTGTGCTGCTGCCCGCGATCCTTGTCGAGATTGTAGAGTTCATCCTTCCCGACAAGTCGCCATGGATCGGACATGACAACAAAATCTTTGTATTTCTTAGGAATCGCGATACGTTGATTATTCACAACCAATGATCGGTCTTCCCATTCTGCGTCTGAGTTGCGGAATAACGGAGCAAGGCTTCGTCCATGTAACGGGGGCCCAGCTGGCCGTGCTGCTCCCGTCAACTCCATCAGCGTTGGCAAGACATCGATATGTGCGGCAAGGCGAGTGACATCTCGTCCCCCGCCAATTTTTCCTGCGGGCCAACGAACGAAGAAAGGCACGCGATGACCACCCTCGTAGATCGATCCCTTGATGCCTCGTAACCCAGACGCGTGGTCAGTGCCTTCTTTCGGATACCATGGACCGGCTGTTCCATTGTCGGTCATGAAAATAACGAGTGTGTTGTCACGCAGCCCTTCATTCTTGAGGAATGTTTCAAGGCGGCCCATGTTTTCATCCATGTTGACGAGCATGCCGTAAAAGTTGGCTCGGTTTTGTGAAAAACCTTTTTCAACGAACGGCTTCGAGTATTTTTCATCTACGAGGTAAGGGCCATGTGGTGCATTGGGCAGCAAGTAGCAGAAAAAAGGTTCGTCACGCTGGGTGCTCATAAATTTCATTGCTTCGTCGAACCAGACGTCTGTGCAATAGCCATTGAACTGCCGAGGTTTACCATTGTGATTGTAGCGGTCGTCGAAGTAATCGTTGCCCCACAGATCAGGCGTCTGGCCAATGCCACCTCCTCCGTGATAGATGGCTTGATCGAATCCTCGGTCGTGCGGTCGACAGGGATAGTTATCGCCAAGATGCCACTTGCCAAACATACCCGTTGCATAGCCTGCGTCTTGAAGGGTGTTCGCCATGGTTGTTTCTTCGGGATGCAGGAAGGATCGACCGGCGATTGTGTGCCACACTCCAGTGCTTAAAGAATAACGCCCCGTGATCAACGCAGCGCGAGTCGGCGCACAGGTCGGATCGACATGAAAGTTTGTAAAGCGAACACTCTGGCGATAGAGTTGGTCAAGGTGCGGAGTCTGGACATCCGGATTTCCGTGGCACGATAAATCGCCGTATCCCTGGTCATCGGTCATAATCAAGACAATGTTTGGCCGATCTGCGAGGCAAACCATGCCTGTGATTAACACAAACAACAAACCTATTGAGATGCGAGTCATGTTTGTGTTCATAGTTAATCTTTCAGTTTCGTGTGACAATGTGGCTGCCGTAATCAACGTCTAGTGAAGGTATCGAAGACGGAATTTCTATAGCCCGCCTTCCGGCTGGAACTTGACTACGTCATCCATCGCTTTCAACTCAACGCGAAGTCCGCTTTCCCGTTGACTGGGTTTGAATTCAAAAGTCAAAGTGCGGCGACCTCGATCCAATCTGATGGGAGCCGCAAGGTCGTCGACCCGCGTACCGTCTACCCAAAGATTCAGACCGTCTATGTTATTGATATCGAGCTTGGCGGTGCCGGTTACCAACACGTTGACGAATCCGCGGGCGAAGACCGAATCGCCAGTTGGATAATCCTCAACAGGTAGCTCTCCGCTGACTTTGCTGTAGGCAGGCAGCCAGGCTGCGTCTTCGGCAGGTAGTTGGCCGCTTTCCGAGGCCGAGATGACTCTCCATTTACGAATCACGGGACTTTCGTCATTCGCATATTCTCCTGGTTTGCCTAGTATTGAGATGAACTTAACAAGGTCGAGAAATTCAGCCCGACTTTGCAATTGGTCCGCCAAGCCTGCTGGCATTAGTGATTTAGCAGGGATCTCGTCCTCAATGTCATCGACAGCGAGTCGCACTTCCTTGCCGAGTTGAGCCGAGTCACGGACAACTACTTCTTTATCGTTTCGAAAAGTCACAATTCCGGTTTGAACTTTTCCACTGTCAAGTAGAAACGTACGGGTCTCGTAGTGTTCAGCAATCGCCGCATTGGGCAGTAGGATGGACTGAACCATGTACTTCGTCTTCGCCGCAGCTCCAGCGGCCACCAGATTCGGACCAATTGTCGAACCGGCCGAACCGACCGCATGGCAACTCGTGCAGGCCACGGTCTTACGGCGGAAGAGCATCTCGCCTTTTGCTGGGTCGCCCAGTTTTTCGACATCAGCAGAAAGTGTATCTAAGTTTTCTGCGAGGAGTTCTGCACTGAGAGAACCGGATGTTGTAGATGCTCGGAACGCTTTGGCGAGGGCGACGGGAAGTAGGCCAGTGTCTCGATGGAACTTGCTGACACTCGCCAGAACCGTGGGGTGAATCTTGCTGCCCTGAATTGCTTCACTCAGAAGTCGTCCACCATTGCGATAGCGCAGTAGAGCCTCGACAACCGGTACAACATGGGCATCTTGCGGGTCTTCGGTCATCAGATCGACTGCCGCATTAACGCCGCGATTCAGATCAACATGAGCTAATCCTGCTACGGCGGCATATCGAGTTTCGAGATCACCTTTCGTTGCAATTTCTTCTAGTTTTTTCCCATAGCGTGAGCTGTTGGTCTTTGCCAGTGCCACAGCGAGTGCCCTACGAACTGCTGCAGGAAACGATTTGTCTTGTAGTGAAGCAAGTTCATCGCTACCGGCAGCGTCCCATTCACCGAGGTTGGTCGCCGCGAGAACTGCGATTGTTTCGTTTTCGTGGTTGATTAAGTTCTTCAGACCGCGAAAACTACGTTTGAGCGATTTCGGTGAATCAGGTTTTGCCATTCGCACAAGTGCCTCAAGCATCGCGATTGAAGCCGCTGGAGACCCTAGGCCTCCGCCTTGATGCAGGGCAGTTACGATCATCCGCACTTCAGTCTCAGTTCCCACTTTAAGTAACTGAGCCTGAATGCTGGCAATGTCTTTGTCGCTGGGTGATTTCTCCTTCAGAAACTTTGCAAGGCGTACTTCGAGACCCTTGCCGGTCCCTTGTTCTACAAATTCACGATGTGATGGTTTCGCGAACTGTAATTTTCCTGACTCCATCGCGGGACGCCAGTAGGGTTCCAGTGCCATCATTGTTTGTGGCAGGGCCTGATCAAGTACGGCGTCTCCCGGATGATCGAGTGAATTCAGGGCCGCTACGAACGATTCTGCACGCGGTATGAAACCTGCTGAGAGCACGGCCTCCATCCGAGTACGAGGGAATGAGTCGGCCGCTG
>NVWB01000217.1 GCA_002733575.1 Blastopirellula sp.
GTCCTCGGCATGGAGGTTGGTCGCCGCCATGCAGAGAAGGCATGCGAGTGGAAGGAGTTTGGCGAAGCGAATCATGGTTTTACTCCGTAGTTGGGTGGGAACTGAGACGGGTGTCACTCTACTTTTCCGCCGAGCGAGGCGCGCATAACCTGAGAGACCTAATCGCCGAGACGTTTTGAGTTGAAGGATCTGTAGAACCTCTGGTCACTCGTGCCAGAGCTTGTTTTTGGAAAGCTCGCTTCCGTTGACTTTGATCTCTAGCCACGGGGCATACCGCGCCTTGCGAAAATGATGCTCTATTTGCAAGCGGTGTAGCCCGGCCTTCAGGCGGATCGAGGACTCAAAGGGGCGAAATCGTCGGAGATACCGGGAGTCGATGAGCGGTTCGTCGCCGATCTTCAGAACTGCGCCGTGGTCGGCGGTGACCGAGAAGGTGTAGACCCCATCGGCCTCCGCTTGAAAATAGCCGTCCCACTGTTTCACGAGACTGTGGTTGAGCTGGTTCTCCGGAGCCAGTGGCGCGGGATCGACCCCTTCGGTATGAGTCTTGCCGCCCTTGTCGTGAGTCGCCGTCATCGTCCAGCGGAGCCCCGGTTGGAGGGACCCTGACGATTGCCGCACGGGTTCCTGCGCCGCGGTGACGTCGTGGGCGTACCGCGCCATCGGTTCCGGAAACGGATACTCATCGGGGCGGTACTTCTGATTGGAAACGGCCGAAGGGATCCGCAACTCGCCGCCGGTGTCGAATATCCTCCACGGCGAGAATACTTCCTCGGTCTGGCCGGCGGTCATCTTCAGGCCGTGTGACAGGCGGAGGAGAACTTCCGTATCGGAACGCGATGAGATTGGGTAGGCATGAGTACTTCCTTCGGCCGCGTCGTGCAGCAACACGGCCCAACGCGCCAGCGATTCTGACTGTGATGCCCCGAGATCGACCTCGAACGATTGCTCGCCCATCGAAGTCACTGGCCTGGAGACCATTGCTAGGGGAGCGGAGATCTGCTCACCTGACGCGACGAGCGTGGTGCCCTCAATCATACGCAGCAGAGGTTTACCGTTCAGATCCTGAGCAAGAGCCAAGCGAGCATCGGTCTTCAACGGCCCGATCTCTATGTTCCGCCGTTCTTCAAGCTGTAGCACAAAGGCATCGGTCCGGCCGCCCGCCTGGATCGCAAGAACCACGGTATCTGGTCCCGTATCAATCTGCTTGACGGAAGAGATGCCGGGCGTACCACTGTGAATATCGTAGACTGCGACAAAAGTGCTCTTCAGTCCGGACTTCCCTTTTCGCCGCACAATGAAGTGCGGCATCCAGTCATCGTAAACCGCATCGTCGTTGTAGTGGCCGGCATTGCGCAGACCGGGCGTCTCTCCCAGGAACAACTGACCGTCAGACATCGGTAGATGAATCCGTGTCCCCGCACCGTCCTGCTTGTCCTTGAAATCAACAAAGGCTGAAGGCTGAATCTTCGCCGTGGCAACATTCTGGAAAAGCCCATAGACATTGAAGCTTCCCATGCCATTCGGCTCTTTCCAATTTTCTCCCTTGGGCAGTAGTGGGCGTTCCTCTCCTATCTTTTCCAGCTCTATAGAGCAAGCCCCTGCATCACGCCCCTCCAGGTTTCCATGAATGGCGTAGTCGTGCTGGTTGCCCCCATGCACCTCAAACACATCAATGAAATAAGGATGCTTGGGATCCGTGGTGACATGGACCAGGGTGCGCCGGTAGCGGGTGAGCCGCCCGTCGGCGTAGGCATCGGGAGCGTCGACCTGGATTGCGGCAAGTCCCGGCAGGGAATCGACATAGAACTGCACGTTTCCAAAAGCGTCGCGATGGCGCTGCTGGTCGCTTTGATCCACCACGACGGTGTTGTGGGAGAGTGCATGAGCAGACCAGGCCCGGAGCTTGTTGCGCTGATAGCCAATGTCTCCTGACGCTTCCCGACCGTTGGCAAACCAAGTAATGCCCAGACAATCCATATGCGGATGATTGGCTCCCTGTTCGGAGAACTCGAGGTGAACTTGCACTTGCTGCGTCCCCTGCCCAGCTCCGAGAACCGCATGGCCGAGTCCGGGCAGCAGCCGGGGATAAGAAGCTTCGAGTGGAGACGCAATCATTTCCACGCCGATACGGCCTTCTCCCATCCACCCCATGGTATCGTTCAGGGGTGTCAGAGAACCGTTCGGCAACTGATAGGCAAAGGGAGCATCAACCATCCTCGCAAAGAGAGGCAGGTCCTTCTCGGCCGAGAAGTTGTCCAGATGAAGCCCGTCCCGCTTCCCCACATAGCCTTCGGGATCACTATAGCCTTCCAGTGATTGAAGGATCGAATAGCCCCGAACCATCACGCCAAAGTGTCCCTGATTCCCTTCCCCATGATGAAGGTCAAAGGTAAACCCTGAACCCCCGTCCTCCGTCTTCCCGTAGGTGGGGATCAGGTCCTTCATGTAGCGATAGGCCGTGTGCACATATTCCGGTTCCCCAATGATTTTTCCTGCCCTCGCCATCAGCGAAAAATAACCTGCCAGGTTGTTCCCCATCTGAGCCTCCCAAGGCATGTCCATAACGAACTCGATCATTTCCCGAACCAGATCACGGTCGATCAATTCACGCACATCGTGCCCGCGTTCTTTGCTCAATTTGTCAACCACGCTGGTTTCACGAACCGCTCCCCAGGCATCCAGAAAGGGAGCTTTGATCTCGCCCAACCAAGGTCCCCAAAGCCGTCCAGCCGTCCAGGAATAAGGATGTCGGCTGCCCTCCTTTTTCTTCCCGTTGAACATCCACGGACCGCCGGTGGAGATGTAGTAGTTGTTGATGCCACGACCCTCGCTGAGCAGGTAGTGCGGATAGACTTCGGCAAAGCGCGCGAGGATGACGATGATGCGACGTGCAACCTGTTCGTTCCCCGTGTCTCGATAGACTTCAGTAAGCTTAATGAGTTGGCCCTTCAGCCAGTCGAACTTCTTCTTGTCGACCGCTCCCTCGAAGAAATAACGCTCCGGGTTGGGGTTACCGCGCAGATCGCCTTTGGCTTTTGGCCCTTCCCAATAGGCCCGTTCAATCTTCTGGCCATTGTAGTTCAGGTAGACCGCTTTGCGATCCATGGGGAACTTAGCGTTCGGATAGGCCAATCCATCAATAGGACTGATGATTTTGTCAGGATTGGCCGCCGACCATTTCCAGTTCTTCTTCAGCCCACGCAGATAAGCTCCCGCCGCCGGGTCGGCGCACTCGATCGGCGTCTGTTCGGGAACCAGCGCGATAACCTGTTCTTCCGACATCGACATGATCTCGGCGATAGGTTTCCAGTCAGGGTCGGTAATCTCCGCCAGTGCCGCAGAGGTAAAGAAAAGGGGGAATAACAGTAGCGAGATGCGTCTATTCATGTTTTATTTCTTCTCTGAGTTAATTTTTTGTTGCGTCGTTTTTATGATGTCTTTTAGGTAAAGAAACTCTTTCTTGCGAATACGATTCGTTCCATGCATTTCGTAATCTTCCGGGGGCTCGATTGCTTCCGGAGCTTTCCTGCCACAGTATTTTTCGAGCTCTTTCCGATGCGATTTCAGTACTTCTGCATAGCTGGGGTCATAAACCAGGTTGATTTCATGGGGATCATTCTGGTGGCTCCTAATCGTTCGCATGACGTTTCGACTCCTGTGCGGTGACGATGATTCGCGCGTAGCGGGTAAGAGGCAGGGTTGCTTTGTCAGTTACTTCAAGAATGATGTGAATCGTCTGCCCCGGCTCGATATCGCTGGGGACCTGGAAGGACGCTTCGGCATCGGTTGTATCGGCAATCGTCACTTGATCTGGATAGGTGTCCGCGTCGCTGTACTGCCACCACTTGAAGGTCAATTCGTTGCCGTCCGGATCGGTCGATCCAGTGGCGTCTAAGTTGATCTTCTGTCCGAGGCTTGCAGCAATATCGAGATTCCCCTGGACCTTGGCGACAGGGGGATGGTTTGCCCGCTCGTAGGGTTCCACACACCAATCAGCCCTGGCGGCCCAGTCGTTTTGGAACGCGATCGCCCATCGTAAGATCGGCTCGTTCAGGTCGTCGCCATCCTTTGCACCAGGCCACACATTTGACTTTTCGTTGAGCCGGGCAAATCGACCGCCCCAGCCACCGAACGTTGGATGTTCCAGGCTACGAAGCCCCACGTCGATCTGATGCATGTACGCGGGTGAGTCGCCTTCCGATATGAAGTTGCCGCCCCGGGATTTGTAGGCCGCGCACAACGGCCCATGGTCCTTGAGAATGTTGGCTCGCATCCACTCCGAAACGAAGTACTGCTTGACTTGCGGTTGCATGAACCGGTGCCACGCGTAGGCAATACTGCCGAACTGACGCCGGCTGTAAAGAACCTGGATCTCGGGCCAGTTTGGTTTGATGTATTGATTAAAGGTCTTGTCTTGGTCGAGGATGATATAGATGATCGCCTTCTTGCTGACCCTGGTGATCTGGTCTGGATGCTGTTGCTGAACCGTTTTCAGGGCGCGGGCGATGGTGTTGGTTCCGCCCCACGCCTGCAGGTAGACCGGCCCAGGTTCGTCATCAAGGAGCACTTCCACAATTCTTTGCGAACCGGGAGTGATCTTTTCCATTTCGCCCACGTTTTCAACGTTGCCTGTATAGACGAGCTTGCGAAGATCTTCGGCGGTGGGAAAGCCGGGAGCATGTTTGCTCAGGTTCGGATAGACCTTTTCATAGAGGTTGATTTGCCGATCAAGCCATGATTCGTTGGTCCACTTGTGACGCGGAATGTCTTTGCCGTTGCCCTTCCAGTGGAACTTTGAGCTGGAATGGATAATGCCTTCGATGTTCCACATGTTGGCGTACATTAAGAAACGCACCATCGAACACTGGTCGTCCGTTTCACCGTCGGTCGTGACAATGATGCGAGGCCGAGGAGGCTCATCGGCCAAGGTCGAGGAGACCAGGCAGAGCAAGAGAGCCAGCGATGTAAATGATTTCATGAATGTCCGCCTTCCTTAGTTTGTCAGTTCTTCGACACCTTGGCCTTCAAGGTGACTTCGTAGCTCTAATTCCCGCTTTTGCTGGAGGTGACTGCCAAGCCGGGAAGGCTTACATCGTTGGGGTCGGAGACGGAAGCGGCAAATTCACCATTGCCCGCGCTGAGATCGCTTTGCAGCTGGATTGAATTGTCACCGCTTTTGAGCTCAACGAATATGGCATATTCCGCCGGGGTAAACTTTTTCGATGGCTTTTCATACTTCTGAGTGCGCACCTTTTGGCCATTGACTGAAATGACAAACGTGTTGGTCGATCCGACCCACAAAATCGCTTTGGTATCGGCTTGAACATGTACGGTCGCTGTTGCACTATAGGTCTTGCCCTTGCTCTGATGAGTTTTGAGTATTTCACCAGCATTGATCACACCACTGGTGCTAACCCATGCCGGTGGAGCTTTGGGCTTTCTGCCCTTCTTTTTGCCAGCTTCCACTTGAGGCGCTCTGGAGTTCTCGTCGACAAAGGCAACCTCCGACCCGTCCACGGCAATATTCCATCTCAGAATGGCCAAGCCAGGTGCATTCTTGCCGTCGTTGGCTGATTTCCACCTATCGCTGCGAAAGCCAGCAATGGGCAGGCCTGAAGCGTTGGCAATGTTTGTGGGCATATAATTGTCGAAGCCAACTCGGACAGCGACTGGCTGCTTGACGGCCTCCGACGTGATCACCAACGTTTCGCCAACAATCTGCGCTTTTGCTGGGTGGAACAGACGATCCTCCCCTGCGAGCTGTATTGGATAGAACTTCTTGCCCTCGGGATCTTTCTCGGTAACACCGACGAGGATTTCATGAGGAACGTTTTTGCCGTCGGATGTTCTTAAACCTTGAGCATTGTCTAACGCGACGATGGCTTTTGGCCCGTCGAATTTCACACTCTTAAAGGTCGGTCCCCAAAAGCTGCCCTTGCCTGAATATTCGATGACGTCCGCGACCATTGCTGCCCGTTCGCCAATGGGCTGCTTGGGAGCGGAGTGGACGCCTAGGCCATCGCCTCCTTCTTCGGTAGGCCCGAGATCATTCGTTACAACAAGGCCGACTTTCTCCAGGCCTGCATCTTTCACCGAGGCAACCTGTGCTTCTCGAAGGAATTCCATGCCGGCGGTATAGCCATTGACTGGCGGTATCTCGACTTGAATGAATGGCAAGACCTGGCCATCTTTGGCGAAGTCTGTTCGCCATTGGTTGATAAAAATCGGCATGAGCTTGGCGTAGGAGTAGCCCTGATTCCCGTCAGCTTCGCCCTGGTACCACAACACGCCGCGAATGGCCATTCTCTTCCACGGTTTGACCTTTTGCTGATAAATAGACCGTGGCACAAAGACAGGCTTCGGCGGAAAGGCGGTCCAACCGGGGTGGTCCTTTTTGATTCGCTCGACAGCAGCCTTATCTCGCATGTATGCCTGAATGTCCAGCACACGCTCCTTGGCGATGGAACGCTGGCCACTATTTACTTTAGGGTCTTGGCTGCGTGCGATCTGATCATCGAGTTTGGAAACCATCCTATTCATCGTGCTGACATAGGCGTCATATCCTTTCATCGGGGTCGCGGCGACCTCGTAGATGCTGTCCACATACTCGGTATCGAGAGGCTTGGTTTTGGGAAGGTTGCTTTTGTCGATCCACTGGAACATTGACGTGCCACCAAAAGCCACGTAGTACACGCCAACGGGGGTTTTTTGCTCCTCGATGAGCTTGCGCGCAAAGTAAAAGCCCGTCTTTGAAATACGATATTCGTTGGAGTTTGCCACATTGAAAGGCCACCAGAACGCTTCGACTCTGCCGAGGTCGGGCTGACGATTCATCGCCAGCTTGCTGCAGATTCGCAATCCATCCAGGCGCATCGGTACGTTGAGTTCTTTTGCAGCTTCGGGCGAATCCATCGGCGCCAACGACATGGCCATATTGGATTGGCCCGCGCAAATCCACACATCGCCAACGAGAATATCCTCGAGAGTGATCGTGTGGCCGCCGCCAATGACCGTCAATCGCTGACCTTTGAAGCTCGGGCTTATCGGGTCGAGCTTGACTTGCCAGTGGCCGTCATTGGCCCCTTTCGCGGTTTTGGTTTGGCCCGCGAACGCAACGGTCACTTCCACGCCAGGTTGTGTAATGCCCCAGACGGGCACACTCATATCTCGCTGGAGCACCATATGGCTTTGAAATGCACCATCAAGATTGACAATCGCAAAAGGCCTTTCAGCGACCTGGGGTGTCAGGTCGTCGCCAATTTTGCAAAAAGCTTCACTCGCAACGCACGTCATGATCAAACCGATCAACACCAACTGCTTCATAGCATTCTCCCTTGTCACAACCAGATCTACTGCACTCCGATTATTCGCTTTCCTCATAGTACTTCCTTTTCGATTCGTAATCACATTTTGGTCTCAACGCGGATTGTCGCCGGCTCTCGATCCTTCTCGGGCTTGAGATTGAACAGGTAGCGCCCCTTCTTGAGATGGATTGTCGCCGGCAGCGTGATGTCCTGCGTCTCGGTCGAGAAATTCGCGGCAATGGTCGCGGGCATAACGCGGTAGCCCTTTAGCTCTTCGTCAAACGAAACGGGAAGACGACCGTCCGTTGTCTTACGACAAAGAGTTAGCTTGCCGGGAGTCTTCTTGTCGAGCGGTTCCCTTTTCTTCCCGTAGAGATCGCTTATGTTCGTATCGAGTTCATAATCTCCGTCTGTTTCGATATCCAGAAGGAAGTAGTTCATCATCCCAGGACCTGCTGGCCCATCGGTAATGGGATAGCCTTCGAGAAAGACCGGGCGAGAAGGATGGGCGCGTGCGAACGCACCTAAGGGTAGATCGGCGATGACTTTCTTCAGCCACTGGTCATACGCTTCACGCGCTTCGGCGATAACCTTCGGGGACTCCTTGGACGTGCATTCCTGTGCTTCGAAAGAGACGGTCTTGCCGTCTGGAAGAAAAACGGAGGAAGAATCATAAGGACGGAAGACCATCTGTTTGAAAATGTCCTTCTTGTGACCACCAGACTGATGATCCGTGATATAGTAGCGTTCCCGCCAGGTGGCAACCCCCTCCACCCCGAGCAGTGATGCGAAACTTTGTCCATCGATGGATGCTGTGTGGTTGTCCGACAACTTAATGCCGCACATTTCGGCCAGGGTCGGCAGGACATCGATATTGGCGACCACTTCTTCCACTACCTTGTCTTTGCCCAGCGATGGGAGGTAGATCGTCGTGGGGTTGTTTGACCGCCCGAAACGAGCGGCTTGTCTGATCGATGCGGGACCGCTGCCACTACCATCGGACATATACACGACCATGGTGTTTTCGAGGAGGCCCTGCTTCTTGAGCTGAGCCATCAGGCGGCCGACATTTCGATCGAGAGACGCGATGTCAGCGGCATGGTCGTACGGGTAGACCGGAGTTCCACGTGATTTTCCACTGATGCGTTGTTGTTCGAGTGAGGCATTGAACGTATCGCGAAGCGTTTTCCATTCATCTTTCTCATACTTGGTCTTGAATTTGTCCCTAAGGTCTTCGGGCCCGTAGCAGGGGCCATGGGCGGTGACGGTTGCCAAGTATACGAAAAAGGGTTTCGACTTGTCGCGCTTGTCCGCAAGGTAGTTGTTCACTTCTTGGAACCAGATGTCCGTCCTGAAGCCTTCGTAGACTTCATAGGTGCCGTTGTGATTCAGGCGGAATGCAGCAGCAGCTCTCGCGGAGTTGATGTATCCCTTCTTCTCAACGAGTTGCCCCAACGTGTTTCCATTCTCACAGGAGACAACCTCCTGGAATCCCCGGTCTTCCGGCCTGAGAGGGTAGGTGTCGCCGATATGCCACTTGCCGAACATGGCCGTCTGGTAACCGCCCTGGTCAAAGACATGGGCGATGGTGGTCAGATCTTCCCTAGACTGCCCCCAGGCGCCGCCCGTTCCCATCACTCCGTTTCGGGCGTGGTAGCGTCCTGTCATCAACGCAGAACGCGAGCAGGTGCAACGGCTCGCTGTATGGAAGTTGTTAAAACGAATGCCGCCTTCAAACAGTTTGTCGATGTTCGGGGTCTCTATGAACTTGTTTCCGAAATACCCCAGCGACCCTTTATCGTGATTGTCGATATTGATGAGGATGACGTTTGGCCTCGTCCCAGCAATGCTGGAAGATGCGCAAAACATCAGTGCCACGAATGTTGCTGCAAAACGCTTCATCTTTTCTTCCTCTTTTCGAAGGCTCTCTAAAATCGCCCCGAGTTTTCTGGGGCAAAACTTTGTTTACTGATGGTCTTCACCCTCCCAGGGGGAGGTTGAAGTTGGGTACTAATTCTTATTCTGAAGATACTCCTGCCAAAGCAGGTTGTTCACCGCAGCGCGGAAGGCGGTTCGACGCTCTTGCTCAGAGGGGAGTGTGAGTGCTTTTAAAACCCCCGGGTGATCTTTAAACTGCTCCTGCACGGTCGAGCTATTTGCTTCGATCATCCGTTTGTCATACGACAGCATAATCTGCCTGTCCTTACCTTCAAGAATATCAGGCCAGTCATCACTCCGAAATGCGGCGGCGGAAAGACCTTCTTTGTTCATTAGATTGGACGGGCAGTATTCGTCAAACGCAAAACGGATCGAAATCGGTTTCTGTACCTTGTCGCAGGTGACTTCGATCTGATCCTTGGCAACGATTTTGGCGACGGCTGGGTGAAAGACGCGATCTTTGCCAGCCAAGGTGAAGTAGGTCAATGGCTTGTCGTCACGCGAGGCCAGACCTGTGCCGACGTGATCGAAGGTGATGGTGGCTATGGGGCCATCGAAGGTTTCCGTTTTGAACCATGGACCGTAGTGGACCAGATCCCTTTCACCGAACAGCTGGGCCCGCGCCCATAGAGCCATGCGGCGCCCGATCTCTTCTTTTTTATGTGGGTGGACGTTGCGCGAGTTGTCGTCATCAGTCCATGGGCCGGGACCGCGATCGTTGTTGATCGAGATGCCGACGCGCGGCACGATCATGGCGACTTTGCGCTGAGCTTCACGCAGGAAATGAATGCCAGCCCGATAGCCGAGCACAGGGCAGATTTCGGATTGAACCCACGGCAGCGTCTCGTCGTGCTGGCCGAACGCTTTACGCCAGCTTTGGATCAGCTGGGTGTTTCGCGAGACATAGGTGAATCCACCATTACCGTTGGCTTCGCCCTGGTACCAGAGGAAGCCGCCGATGGTCATGCCTTCCAGGGGCTGAATGTTTTTGGTGTAGAGTGTGCGAGGCTTTACGAGTTTCGGACGCGCGGGAAGCAGTTTGTCTCCTCGCTTTTTTGCTTCGATTGATGCCGCCTCCCAAGCTTTGACATCTCGCTGGTATTGCACGCAGCGAATGGCCGCTGGTGCTTGACCTCGCGTATAGACCTTCCAACTGTCGTGTGGCCATTTGACTTTTTCACCGGCTTCGATTCGCGCGTCAAATGCCCGTTGCTTGGCACGATTCGCGTTGAGTAGCGGTTGCAGCTTTTTTAGCTCCGCCAGATCGGCTGCCAGTTGTGTTTTCGCGTCGGTGATGGGGTGAAGCCGTTTGTCATCAGGGGTCATTTCTCGCCTTACAGCAGGTGTGATCCAACCGTCGACCCCGGTCGAGCCTTGGGCGAAGGCGATAATGCCGACCGGAACTTTTTGCGTGCGAATGATCTCCTTGGCAAAGCCGTAGGCGACGGTGGCGGTACCAACACCCTTGTTGGAGATTTGCCATTGGCCGCGAAAGGTATCGATCGGCGCGGGATACCATTGTCGTTTGAGCACGCGCAGCATCGGGTTAGGTTTGTCGTCGGAGCGGTTGCCGAGCATGTTCGATTGGCCTGCCGCGATCCACACCTCGCCGACGACAACGTCCTTGAGTTGCATATCGTTAACGCTGAGTGTTCGGCCTTTGGCGGTGCCGGGCAACGGAGGTAACTCCACTTTCCAGCGTCCTTGCTGGTCGCCGGTTGTTTGTTGACTGGCGTCGCCGAAAGTCACGGTGACTTTTTCGCCCGGTTGAGCGGTGCCAAAGATGGCGATGTGCTTGTTCTGCTGCAACACCATGTGATCGGTGAAGATCGGAGCGAGCTTCACCTCCGCGTGTGCGAGGGAGGCGCACGCGGCGACAAGTGAAACAAATAGGAGTAAGTAGAGGTGACGTGTCATGGATGGTCGTGTCATTAGGAGGCTTTCGAATTTGATGGCAATAGCCCTCCAGAGGGGAGGGTGAAGTTGGTTCGCCGACTCACTTCTACTCTTCCTGTATTTTTTCCAGTGTTTCTTTTACCATCTCTTTCAGGTAAACGAATTCCTTCTTCCGAATACGATCCGTCCCGTGCATTTCGTAATCAGCCGGGGGCTCTATTGCTTCTGGAGCTTTCCTGCCGCAGTATTTTTCGAGCTCTTTCCTATGCGACTTTAGTACCTTCGCATAGCTGGGGTCATAAGCCAGATTGGTAAACTCATTCGGGTCACTCTGGTGATCGTAGAGTTCTTCAAGCGTCGTGCTGTTGTAGCGGATATAGCGATAACGCTCCGTACGGACACTATCACCGGACTTGAAATTGGTTATGGCAGGTTGAATGCGTTCCGCATCTGGATTCTTTAAAAGTGGAACAAGACTTTCGCCATCCAGATGCCCCGGTGCTTTTGTCCCGGTTAGCTCCACTAGCGTTGGATAGATATCCAGAGCACTTGTAGGTCGCTTGCAGACACTGCCGGGCTTCGTCACTCCAGGTGCGACGACAAACATGGGTATCCGAGTTGATTCCTCCCAAAGCGTGAATTTCTCCCAGTTCTCTTTTTCACCAATATGCATGCCATGGTCTGACCAAAGGGTAATGATGGTGTTGTCTTTGTAGTCGCTCTTTTCGAGGGCATCCAGGATACGTCCGACCTGAGCATCGGCAAAGGTGATACTTGCCAGATACGACTGAATGACCCGCGGCCACTCTTTGTTCATCTCCACAAAGACGTGCCACTTGCGACGCCCGTGGTCGTGTGCATCAATGAGGTCGTCTTCGCGATAAGGAAGCTTCTTGATTTCAGAAATGGGGTACATGTCGAAATATTTCTGCGGCACTTCCCAGGGCATGTGCGGCCTGAATATCCCGGCTGCCAGAAAGAATGGCTTGTCATGCTTTTTCTCAAGCTGGCTAATCGCCCAGCTCGCCACTTTGTAATCCGACATCGCTTCATCTTCCTCGGGAATCTCGCCCCAGGTGAAGAAGCTATGCCGCCGACCAATAAAATGGGGCGGATTATAGACCAATTCGGGCGATCTTATCTGATGCGGGATCGGGGCATTCGCGTCGGGGAAATACTCATCCCAGGTAGCCGGATCATTTTCACTGTAAGGCCCCCACTGCAATGAGTGATAGATCTTCCCTCCGCCCATCGCCTTGTAGCCGCTGTTACGAAAATGCTGAGACAGAGTTGTGACATCTCTCATCAATGGATTGTCACGCCAGCTAGGTCCTGGTGTTTTATTAAAAACATTTTTGACAATGCCCGACCGGGAAGGACGCACACCGGTCATGTTTGCAACCCTGGATGAATGACAGGCCGGGGACGTGCAATGTGCGTTGGTAAAGGTCATGCCCATCTTGGCCAGCCGATCCAGGTTGGGCGTAATGGCACCGTCGTATCCGCCCAGCGGCCCCACCCAATCATTCATGTCGTCGATGGCGATATGCAAGATATTCATTTTCTTGCTATCCTGAGCCTGCAGGCTCAATGACATCATACTTAGTAATACCAACAATAATATTCTGAACATTTTATTCTTTCTATTTAGATTGCGAATGGACCTTACGCGCATGTTCAATAATGAGCTTCGCCTTTTCCACTTGCTCAACCTGGCTCTGATTTGTCGTTAGCTATCCCTTTGTGGAAGATGCGGTTTTTGCGCTTGGGAAGTTGTTCTTGGGAGGCAAGTTTTTTGCGTCTTTGCGCTTGGGGTTGGCCAATGCTTTTTGAGCCATGTCAAACAGGCCCTTGGCTAATTCATAGTTCATGTCCGGGCCGCCAAAGTGAACATTCCGCCCAGCCCACCACTCTTTGAAAACGCCATCTTCGCCGTCTTTAACTACCTGCCACATATCATAGACCCAGATATCTGGATGACGCTTCACCACTTCCAAAGCCCATGGGTTAAGGTGTTTTTTCATCACGCTAGCTTTTCTGCCTGATGCATTCCCCGCTTCGTCCAACTCACCAGCTGGCTCAAAGCCGTTTGGGACAGGGGCCGTCGATACCCAGATGAGCTCTGCGCCAGTTTGTTTGATAGCCGCGATCGCCTGCTCTACATCAGCCTGATAGCGTTTCTTGCTAGTACTTGCATTCCAATGGCCAAAATTGAAGCTGATGACATCTAACTTTCTGCCGGGCAAATCATGGCCCGCTGCCCAGGCGTTGAACCTCGAGATCGTGCCAGCCGCAGGACCGCAGTTTTCCATCGGCCGATAGGCATTGATCTTGCCCGCGCAGAGCTTGTAGAGCTCTTTGGAGTACCCGATGGAAATACTGTCGCCAATGAACAGCATCTTGGGCAGGTCCTTATTGGCAAAGTGCTTCTGCGGGTCCGGGCAGGGCTTGAGAGCTACCGTCTTGGCAACAAACACATCACCTTCCAAGTGGCCGCCAATTTTTGCCCAATGATCAAATGGTTTGATGGCGTCAGCTTCAAGAATGCCAAGAACTTGAGTGGTCAACGCAAGGGAAAACTTCAAGGTTTCACCCTCAGCGACAGCCTCATAGATCGAAGATCTGCCCGAGCTCTTTTTACCCCCTTGATCGCCGCCGACAATCTTTGCCATCACCCCAGGCTCATCGGTGGTGGGCTTGTGCTGGGTTTGCGGGCCTGCGAGCAGTACTCCGTCGCTATAAGACCTGGCGCTGGTCTTGGCAGAGTCGAATTGGGCGACCTTTATCTTTGGATGGTAGAAATACATGTCATCGGGTAGTTCGACGTCAATAGTCTGGCGCCCTAAGGATGGGATAGAGTTGTTAGCGGCGAGCGGTAAACGCAACTTGCGGTTTAACAGGTCAATCCTCTCGCCAAGCCGAACGTCGTAGCCGATTTTACAATCGTCGACTAGCTTGACGGCAATATCGCCATGCTCACCCCGGAGTATAAAGCTGCCCTCACCCTTGGCTGGCAAGACGATCCCACCAAGCGAAAGCTCTTTCTTCTGGGCAAAACTGCTACCTGCAAACAGGGTCACCAACGCTAATAATATGGCTATGTGTTTCATGATTTCTTTCTTCTGAATTGAGTTATAGGTTTTAACTGTTGATCCTCGTAAGCGGCTCGGTGCTATTGGCAAACTCACAACTGAGTGTTTTCAATCGTGAGCATCCCTTCTGGCAATAGTTGAATTGGCCCTTCAGGCTATGAATGTGCTTTGTATCTAATTCCTGGGGTGACGCTTCGCTTAAGCCCAGACGATGATGGGATTGGGCCCTGCCACTACGTTACTGTCGTAAACTTCAGCCGTGGACTGCCGCGGCTCAGCCCGAAAAATGGAGAAACTTAATAGCATTGCCAAGGTCACCCCCTTAAAGTTTGCTTCAGGGATGAACAGGGAGCATCAACCCTTCAATTTCTCTTTTTCCACAACTGGTAGAGGTATCGACCGGCCTCTATCTCTAAAAGATGGGCTCCAGTATGATGTTTATTCTCTGCAAAATCTTCCTCCTTTGTTGAGAACTTTCTTCTTCCCTTCAAGTAATCTGGAGAGAAAGCCATGAGTACCAAAAAGCTCCCCTGCTTTTTTCCTGTGTAGCCGTGGGGTCTCTTTTTTGCTGTCACCCAGGGACTGTCTATATGTCCGTTAAAAGTGATCTGGCCTTTTTTCTTTCCTGAAGTGTGAATAGAATTTGGGTTCAAAAGATTATTTGCCATGGCGTTTGCATACCCGGCAACGAGCGCAGTTCGACAGTACTCTGGCCCGGCTTCCCAAATAATTGGCAGGTTACGAGCCATGGCACTGCCATGGCCGACATCTTCTGCCCCAAATAAAGGGTGACCGCGCCAGGATTTTTGATTTTTTATCAGCGGATGCGTTGCATCACGTGGAGGAGTGTGAGTCGTCCACATGTAAGGTACGCCATCGGCAATGACCGAGTCACCATTGATCGTAAACATTTCAACAGCAGTTGCTACAATGCGCTTATACAGCTCATGTTTTGTTTTGTATTCTTCATCTCCGGTAAATTTATAGAGTAACTCGGCTGCTTTTGCCCCCATGGTCAATGAACCATACGTTGCGAATGATTGATTCCACGGCTGGTACTCCATGGTAAATGCCGAGTACATTGGTACCTTGTACTCATTGACTATTTTTTTGGTATTCACTCCTGGGACAAACGCTGGTGCAGGTTTACCGTTTTTCGGTCGGCCATAAGTTTCAGGTGGGGGACCATCTATGGCATGAGACATATATTTCACAGAAAAGTCAAATAGAGATTTCGCTTTTTTTACAGCTGGGTCAGAAGCATCAGCTTTACGGGCTGCGGCATCTTCCAGCAAAAGGCGAGCGGCAGCTAAAGCAGGGAAAAAATGAGGTGGCTTTAATCCTTTTGGGTTAAATAATTCACTATCTCGCTTCTTTATAGGGACGAAATATTTTGGATCGTCAGTTACCAAATAGCTAAAAGCATCCGCCCATGTGACAAGTTCCTGTATGTAGTAAGGATCTTTGGTGATCCTATACAGCCAGTAAGCCCGCAAGCAATTCACTTTACATTCGCCGTAGAGGAATGTTACATGCCCGAAGCTATCAGGAAGTTTGCCAGCCTTGGCATCCTTCATAAACTCATTTGCACTGAGTCCAGGCCCTTTTGCATAGCGCGGAAACACTACGAAGTAATATTTATTGAGCATGGCCTTCTTACCCATTTCATTTATCTTTTTCAATAAAGCCGGATCGATTGCTTTATTGAAATCATAGATTTCTCCGTTACCACCATCATAAATACCAGTTAAGCTGGGTTCAAAATCTTCAGGAAAGCCCTCTGGAAGGTGCTTTGCATCGTGCCATTTTTTGGGCAATGACGCTAAAGCCTCTTCATCACTTATATCTCCATATTTTTTGCCAAGTTCAATCGGGCCTTCTGTGGCGGGAGTTGAGTCTTTAGCAGGATCTGGTGTTGGCGTATTTGCTCGTTCCCCCTGTGCCGACCATTGCTTAATGTATCCTTGATCAGCAGAGGAGAAGTTCGCAAGGGGAAAGGTCAAATTCCTCTTATTAACACGAAGAGTCACCTTGTCGCCTGTGACTTTTACCAATTCCGCTTTGACTTGTTTTCCAGCCGTATCGGTAAAAGTTCTTACAGAGGTGCTGGTCTCGGGTTCGCTAGGTGGAGAAGTCTTCGTTCCGCTAGGAAGGGAGACCGGGACCTTTGAATTCCACTGGCGGAGATACTCCTGGTCACCAAGGGAAAGCATGGACATAGGTAAAGTAAAGTTCTTCCCCTTCATCCGGAGGACTACCTTGTCTCCAGTGACTTCGACCACCTCAGCTTCAATTTGTCTTCCTTCAGTATCGGTAAAAGTCCTCACGGGATCGGCGGTAGGTGCAGTGGCCGGAGCGACGGTAGGCGTTGAGGCTTTGGTAGAAGGCGTCTTCTCGGCACTGGGAACGGAGACGCTGGAGGAGCCCGAGGAAAACGCCTCGTGAACTTGCTTTGCGTGCTCTAGAATACGCCTCGCCTTCTCCACCTGCTCGGCTGGCACCTCACCGCTCTCCAGCCATTCCTCGTGTTGAGAAAGATCTTTCTCAGCCAATTTGACTCGCTCTAAGGCACGCTCTTTCTCTGTCCGACCTTTGACCTTTTCATAATTAACAACCGTGGCAGTCAGTTGATATTCTGCTTTTGTCCACCACTTCCCGGCTTCGCTTCCGCCCGCCGAGTCACCGGGAGTTTCCGATCTCCCATAGCGTTGTGCCTCAGGTGTGGGGTTATCAAAATCAGCGCTAGGATTGTAGGTTTTGGAGTTCAGGTGAATAAACTTGCGATACTGCGCAGGCACGTCTTCAATCTTCTTTTTGCCTGTCATGACCATAGACAGTTCAAAAACCAGAGCTGCTAATGGCTTATTAAGGTCTCCGCCAAAGTGCACATTTCTACCATGATACCACTCTGCAAATTTTGAACTCTCGTCTTTAGAAGCACTGTAGACATACCCCCATTGGTCACAAACTGCGACTTGAGGATATTTGTCCAGAATAGGTTTGACCCAGTAGTTCTGGAGCATCATGCGACCTGGTACGCGGCTGTATTTTTCAGGATGAGCAAATTGAATACTACGCCACTTGTCTTTCGGTAGAACTGCCAGAAATTTTCTCGGATCCTCAGGTTTAAGATCTGTGTTATACCCATAAGGAACGTTGGCAGTGGTAACCCATATCACCTTGCGTCCAGCTTTCAGACATAGCTTGAGAGTTTCCTCAAATTCTGCCATGTAATCTTCTTTGTCTACTGTGGAATCCCAATGGCCTCCATTGAAAGCAATGACATCCCATTGGCGTCCAGGCTCGTCATAAGCACCAAACCAGTTGGGGTCTATAGAAATTCCGCCACAATTGGTCCGGGGATGATCGTAGTTAAGATTTTCACGGCATAGTTCCATTAGTGCTTGTCTAAATCCAATGGAAATGGAATCACCTATATTAAGTAGATTAGGCAGGCTTTTGTCGAAGGCTTTAAAACTATCCAGAGCAGGGTTAAAAAGGACGGTATGGGCACGGATGACATTGCCCTCCTCGGGATAACCGATCACTTCCAGAACATCACTATAAGGAGTTAAATCCTCCGCTCTAAAAGCAGTGATGTCTGTGGTTCTGATTTTCATATTTTGGTGAACCTGCTCCCAACCTGTTCTAAGTTTTTTGACAAGATAGGTATCTACCTTCTTTTTCTTTTGTACTTTAGTAAGGTCGGGGTGCTCTGGATTAACCAGGTAAACATTATATTTGACTGTGCCTCCTTCCTTATCAATCTGACCGTCCCTAAATCTGCCTATAAATCGAGTTTGGGGAGAAGTTTTGACCAGGGTTTTTTCACCAAGGGTTTTCATGACGAGTTTATCGTCTTCCATACCAGTAAAGAACCCAACAAAGAGTTTAGCATCCTTGGGTGCCCCCATCTTTTGCTGCTTACTTTGTGCCAATAGTGTGGCAGTCTGTGCTGTGGTAATCAACAGACTCAGAACTAATATCCTTCTCATATGCTTGTTCATAATTTTCTCGTTGAATGCTTACTTTATAGTGTAGCCAAATCTTTGCTCTGTTTTGTTCTCTGCCACGATAGTCCTCGTCGACTATCAAGTGAGTTTTAGATCTTGTCCCAACTTCTATTCTGTGCTTCTAACAATAAGTTCGACACCGTCAACATAGTGTCCGGCCAGTTCCTGTTGGTTGGGCGGGTCGTTGTGTACGTTTTCCCTGGCGGCCATTCCAATCAATAAGAAGTCTGTTTCATCAGTGAGATTGACATTTGCCGAGAGCGTCTCCCAGGTTGCCGTATCGGCATCAGCATCAATCTTCACGTCGGAATGAGCCAGGTGTTCTTGATTATCAAACTGCGTTTCGGCAGATACTGGGTCTCCACGAAAGGCGAATAGCTTGATTCTAAACATCGTGTCGGTCATCGGTCCATCATCAACACGATTCACACGGACTCGAAGCGTGGCCATGAGTGAACCGGTATCAGTCCGCTTTGCAGGTCGCAGATCGACGATCTGCCACAGATCGGCTGATTGGTGTACTGACTCTGGCTGACCACTCCACGTGCTGTCAAATCGCAGCATGTGGTTACCGTCAAAGGGAAGGATCTCTTGATCACCAGATTCGACAATGGTCACCGGATCACCTGACCAAACTCCGGGTTTTTGCGGATAGTGGCTCTCCGTGATTGCTTCGTCCGTTTCAAATCCACCATTAATCACTGCGACTGGCAACTTGAATGTTTCAAAAGTACGGCTGCTGGCAAAGGCCCACGCTGCGCCGGTGAAGAGACACCCAGATAAAGCTCCGACAATCAGTAATGCCGCTGAGGAATACCAATGAGAAAGGTTCAGCGCTAAGAAATTGGTCGAATAGTTTTCAACAGCCCCTTCATCAGACTCGGTCGAAAGCAATTCCGCGTCCGCTCGATCTCGCAATGCGGAATCCATTGCCATCGAACGACGCAATGTTTGACGGGCTTGAGGATCGTTACGCAAAAGTTCCTGCAACGAGGCGAAATCCTCATCGCTAATTTCACCGTTACGCCAATTTTCGATTAATTGCCATCCTATGGGATCGGTCATGTCAACTCTCCTTTTGAATGGATGCTACTGATGGTTTCTTCAATGCACCTGAACAGGATCAATCGCAAACGTCCCAGGGTCTTATACAGGGCGTTTGGTGTCACACCAATTTCTTCCGCGATCAACTTAATTTTTTGGTCAGGAGCGTAAACCCGAAGAACTAGTTGCTGTTTGTGCTTGGGCAGTTTTGTAAGGCAGTCATCCAATGCCCGGCGTTCCTGATCGCTGCGAGATAAATCATCCTGACACTCTTGGGCCAGTAGCTGGATAATGTCTTCGTCAAACACAAGCCGGTCACGAGCTTTAGTACGACGGTAGTTGAGCACCTCAAATCGGGCAATGGTCGCTGCCCACCTAATAAAATCGGTATCTGGATCAAACCTGTCAAACTTAGTCCAGGCCGCCACGCTGACGTCTTGCATTACTTCGTCAACATCATCCCAGGAAGGCAACAGAGTGCGCACAAAACAACGCAAACCCCCTTCATGTTTGGTAAATAACCGCATGAAAGTCCTGTACGCATCTTCGTTTGTGGATTGATTTTTGGATGTTTCTGTCATGTTTGATTGGGTCTTCCTACTTAACTACTGCCGCTACACCAAGAATCAGCCAAAGAAATCAGAAGTTCTTAAGAATATTCTGATATTCTACCATCTGAATAACTGTGCAGTTTTGGTAAGAGAAAGCAATCATGGCCTACAGGCAATGAAATATACGGTGCATTATGCGATCGTCATGAATTCTTCTAAGTTGATTAAAAACTGGATGTTAACACTTTATTTGTACCCCGCTCAAAGCAACATTGGTGCTTAAAATGTTCATTTGTCTCAACCAAAGTCTCAATTGTTTTAGATTGTTGCTTTGCTTCTGCTTATTTCGAAATGAGAATCTAAATCGGTAAGTTATTTGAGCCGATTTGACACCGAACTTGTGATTGCCGCCGTCCTCGGCGGAGAGACGGATCGATTTCGGCTCTTCGTGCGCGAATACGGTCTCGTTGTGCGGGCTTACTTGATTGCTCGACTGTACGCGCAAGTGGCACTGGAAAAACGCACTTGGCGACAGCTCTTGGAATGGCCGCCTGTTTTAGAGGCAAGAAAATACGAATCTTTCGCGTCACAGAGCTGATCACCACACTGCTTGAAGCTCGAGACGACAGGCTGTTGTTAAAGCTGCGTGCTCAACTATCGAAGCAACACTTATTGATTCTCGACGAGTTGGGATACGTCCCCGCGAGCAAGGCGGGAGCCGAGTTGCTCTTCGATATCATCGGAGCTGCTTACGAGCGTCAAAGCTTGATCATCACGACGAACTTAGCCGTTGAAATTGGACTGAAATTCTCGGCAGTGAACGACTCACGGGAGCGGCGTTGGATCGCATCACTCACCGTTGTCACATCATCGAAACGGCTGGCGAAAGCTACCGAGTCAAAGACGCCAAGAACCGACGTCAAAGAAAGACTCGCAAATAACAAATTAGACAAACCTGGGGAGGCCTGTTAAAATCCCCACACCAACCTAGCGTTTCACTTTTCGCCCGATAGGCGATTCATTTTTGGAGCAACATTTACACAAAGGGATCGACTTGCGTCGGAGGACAGGTTTCAGCCGTCAAATATCAGAACGCCTTGCGGCCAATTCCTGAACGCCGGCTGAAGCAGTTCGCTTGTCCGCATCCCTCAGGTGAAATTTGAAAAAATAAGCGGCAGGATCCGAGCTGGCGCAAACTATAGTAATATGGATGTTGAATCTGATCATTCTGAGTCCCCCAACCCCATTTCCGAGGGGGATTTTGTGCGGCTGCTCACTCGGCATGAGCTGGCGTTGCGGAACTACGCGCGCCTGATCCTGCCCGATTGGAACGGTGTGGATGATGTGCTGCAGGATGCCAGCATCACGATGTGGGAAAGCCGGCAGAAACTTCGGGATGTAAGCGGCTTTCTGCCTTGGGGAAAAGTCATCCTTCGACACAAGTGCTTCAATGCGATCGCGAAGATGCGTCGCGACCGATTGGTTCTCGATCAGAACGTGCTCGAGCTGATCGCTCGCGAAGAAGAGGCTGAAACCGAGTCTGAAAACTTGATCGGTATTCAGCGTTCTTTGGAGGAGTGTCTCGGTGAACTCTCACCGGAACGCCGTGAACTGGTCTTGGCACCCTACTGCGGAGCCGGCGAAGTGATGAAGCTCGCCGAGCAAAGTCGCAAAACACCAAACTCCCTCTACAAAATCATCGGGAGACTTCGTGCGAGACTGTCGAAGTGCGTCGAAGAGAAATTGAGGCTGGAACTGCTATGACCGCAGAAGATATGAAACCGGAAGAGCGCATTGACCAGTACCTACTAGGACAGGCGACGGCGGAAGACGTCGAAGTCCTGAACGAGTTGCTCTCGAAGGATGAGCAACTGCGGAAGCTCTATCGATTCCGAGTTGCGTTGGAGGGCGGTTATCGAGAGTCTGCGATTAGAGGCGGAAGCTCGGAGCCGATGGTTGACGTTCTTTCAGCCAAAGCTGAGGCAAAGCAATCGTCTCGCAAGAGTTT
>NVWB01000218.1 GCA_002733575.1 Blastopirellula sp.
CGGGCGTCCACCAAGCGACATTGTGTCAAAGTGTTCAATAACCAGACGGCCATCGGATGCTTCAGCAATCTCGTCAGCCCATGGCTTCAGGATATGCTTTGGAACCGTTGCGACGGGCGGCAGGAACTGATGCAGGCGTAATGTCACTTCCTGTGCGATGGCGGGCAATGCCGCAAGACTGCTTATGCCGGCGACGAGGCCACCCGCAATTGCAAAGTTAAGCAAAGAACGACGTTTCATATTTTCTCCCATTCATTCCACATTTGAGTAGTGAAGTGATTATTGGAAATTCAGAATAACGCGACGAACTGCATAAGACCCGGTTTGCATTCTTTCCACTTTGCACCGAACCATTATGATCCAGGGGTGTCATTCTCTTCATCGTTGCGTTTTACGAAGCAACCTCAACAATGGGGTGAGTTCAGATGTGAAGTCACATACATTCAAGGAAGCAGACATGGCCGATCATGATAAAACACTGCTTATTCTTGATATGGACGAGACATTAATCCATGCTTCAGAAAAACGCCTGGAACCTACATTAGATTGTAAAGTCGGCCCCTACTTTGTTTATCGAAGACCTTTTCTAGATAATTTTCTATTGAAGTGTCAGCAGGGGTTTCGATTAGCCGTCTGGTCTTCCTCAAGTGCTGATTACCTTCAAGCTGTATTACAAGCGACAATACCTTCAGAAATAAAATTCGAATTTGCGTGGAGTCGCGAAAGATGTACTCAACGCTTTGATGGCGAATGGCAGCAGTATTATTATCTGAAGGATTTAAAAAAAATCAAACGACTTGGTTACGACCTAGATCGTGTTCTGATCGTTGATGACACGCCTAAAAAAGTTGAACGCAATTACGGCAATGCCATCTATATCAAACCTTTTTATGGGAGTGAGATCGATAAAGAATTGAAATTGTTGTCCGATTACTTAGATTCACTTCGATACAAACAAAATATCCGTTGTATTGAAAAACGAAACTGGAGAAGTTGCTACTAAGACCAGCAGTTTCTTCACGTCCCTATAGAGAAAGCATAAACCGATGGGCACCTCGCATGGTGATTTCGTCAAATATCCGAGAACGCCGCATCTGTTTGGCTCCAAAGGGACCGACGATGATAAACATTGGGGTGAAGCGGAATCAACACAATTTATTGCCGATAAATCTCTGATCGTGGAAGAGAAGATTGACGGCACCAATGTTGGCATACATTTCAGCCAACAACAAGATTTGGTGCTTCAATGCCGAGGTCATTTAATCACCGAAGGAATGCACCCTCAGTACGATTTATTCAAACAATGGTCGGTCGTAAAACGAACTATACTGGAAGAGATGCTGGAGGATCGATACATTTTGTTTGGAGAATGGGTCTATGCCAAGCATTCGGTACAGTACCGCAAGCTGCCGCATTACTTCTTCGAGTTCGACATGTATGACAAGCAGCAACAGACTTTCATCAGCCTCGAACGGCGACTTGATTTACTTGAAGGAACAGGCGTTCAAACTGTTCCTGTAATTCATACAGGGGCCATAGAAAAAAAAGAGCTTCAGTCGTTGATTGGACCATCCGCTTTTGACAGTCAGTTCGAAAACCCACTGACTGGGCAAACCGACAACATAATGGAAGGCATCTACCTGAGAACCGAGGCCGACGGGAAAGTTACCGGAAGAGCCAAATTTGTACGACCTGAGTTTGTGGAGAAAATCAAGCAAAGCACGCATTGGCAGCAACAAGAGATGGGGCCCAACCTATTGGAAGAAAATACTGAGATTTGGTCATGAATTGGCAACAACTATCCCAATCAACCTTAGAAGACATTGTGGCTTGGGCCGAAGACCAACCATGGTGTCACGCGATGGCCGACTGCCAACAAGATAGCGGTTGGCACGCCGAAGGAGATGTGTGGACTCACACCAAGATGGTGTGCGCTGAACTTCCCAAACTTGAAGAGTGGCCAGCACTGAACACTCACGAACAAACCGTGTTGATTTTCACCGCACTTTTTCATGATGCGGCCAAACCACTCACAACTCAAGTTGATTCAATCTCAGGCCGAGTTAGATCACCCAAGCATGCGGTCAAGGGAGAGCATCTTGCCCGGTCGGTATTGCGAGGACTAGAATGTGATTTAATCACACGAGAAGAAATTGCACGTTTAGTACGGTTTCACGGGCGTCCCATTTTTCTGTTTGAGCGAGAAGACCCAAACCATGAAGTGGTGTCGATGTCGTGGTTGGTCAACAACCGGTTGCTCTATCTTTTTGCACTGGCCGATACCCGAGGTCGTAAAGCGGCAGAAATGGCAAGACCGGAAGAGACGCTACACCTGTGGAAGCTGACCGCTGAAGAGAACAATTGCTTTACACAGCCTTATCCGTTTGTGAATGATCACGCTCGGTTTTTATTTTACCGACAAGCCGAAAAGAATTTACATTATGTTCCGCATGAAGATTATACTTGCACTGTGACCTTGTTATCTGGCTTACCGGGCAGCGGCAAAGACACTTGGTTTGCCAAGCATCAAACAACGGAACAACCCGTAGTTTCGCTAGACGAGATACGGTCAGAAATTAATGTGTCCCCCACCGGCAATCAAGGAGAAGTCATTCAACTTGCGAAAGAGCGTTGTCGAGAATACTTACGATCCAAAACCTCCTTCACTTTTAATGCCACCAATACTGTCAAGCAGACTCGAACGCTGTGGATCAATCTATTTGCCGACTATGGCGCTCGTATTGAATTAATTTATGTAGAACCCTCTTTTTCCGTGATTCTTAAGCAGAACAAAAAGCGAGAACGATTCGTGCCAGAGCATGTGATCTGTAAACTGGCAGATAAATGCGAGCCACCCACTTGGACCGAAGGACATAAACTAGTTGTGACTGATGGAGAGTGTGCGATGAAGTACCATTAATTGGATTGGTGAACTGCATAAAAGCCATGACTTCTATAGTATTACCACGTATTATCTGCCATCACTCGCTCGTTCTAGTAAAACATGTTCCACTGTCAAATATCTGGTAAAAGAGCTACAATCCTCGCATGAAGTCGCACTAACAGCGTGGTAAATTTACTCCAAGACCCGATAATAGTATTAGAGACAGCTTCAGCAAGTTCCCGCAATCCTTTTATTCAACTTGAAAATCACTCGCCCGAATCATTGAACTTAACTCGTTTGCCAGGAGTGTGTCATGATCAGCAATCAGAATAACCGGAGAAAAATTTCCCTAGGGTTCACCGAAGAACCTGTGCTTGAGGGTCAGCACATTTGTTACTTGTTCAACAATGACACAGAACGTCGACGGGTCATGGCAAAGTTTCTTGATAGTGGAATTCAGGCTGGTGAAAAATTGCTCTACCTTGTCGACACCATGAGTTCCGATCAAATGCTCGATTGCCTGGAAGAACTTGGCGTGGACGCCCGTTCACATACCAAAGAACTCTATGTGACGGAAGCAGCGCCAACTTACTGCCCCGATGGGGTTTTCTCTACAGAGAACATGCTAGATGTCGTTCGCAACTTTTATGTACAAGCAGTCGAAGATGAAGGCTACCCAGGGGCTCGGGGCACGGGCGAAATGAGTTGGTGCTTGGTCGAAGGACGGACCGACGAGGCATCATTAATGGAATACGAAGCAAGGTTAAATCTTCTGATTGCAGAAAACCCGCTGACCGTTTGCTGCCAATACGATGCTCGCCGATTTGATGGAAAAATCATCATGGATGTCCTTGCAGTCCACCCAGTGATGATTGTCCGTGGGCAACTAGTCCAGAACCCCTACTATGTCGGTGCTGAGACTTTCTTAAAAGAATACCAAGCTCGTGCAGCAGGTTAAAATATTGTATGAGCAGTCAAACTTCACTTGATCCAGCCGTATTAGGGCGGATTCTATTACTGCAAAGTACGCTTCAAGCCGCACCTGATGAACAGCGACTGCTTGAAATGATTGTGTCTGAACTAGTAACTCTTCCAGGAGTCGCAGACTGTGTAATCTGCGTGGAAGGCAAAATCACAACTCAGTCAAAATCAATCGAATGCGAGTTGAAACCAACCACCTTGGCAAACGGATCAGTTGAGTGTGGAAATACTTGCCTAGAAAGTGACAGGGAATCATGGGAGCGTATCAAACTACGAACAATCCGACACGAGTTTGGAACAATCTATCTACACATTAATAAGCACGAAAGCTTTGCCCCCTATCTCCCCTTCGTTAGTAACACAACAAACATTGTTGCACTGCATATCGAAAACGACAGAAATGCCGAAGCGTTGAACCATCTCAATCGAGACCTAGACGCACTCGTCAAAGAGAAAACAAAGCAACTAAGCGAGAGTGAGACCCACTTAAAACAAGCTCAAGAAGTTGCCCATATCGGCAGCTTTGAAGGCAACCACCTCAACAACACACTGTGGTGGTCAGACGAACTCTATCGTTTACTTGGGGTTGAGCCTACAAGTTTTACTCCGACCAAAGAAAATTTCTTGAAGCTGCTTCACCCAGACGATCAAGCTGAGTACAGCAAGGCTCTGGAAAACTCACTTCAATATAATGTTCCCTTTCGCAGAGAGTTTCGCGCCAACCAGAGTTCAGGAACGTGGCGACACTTTGAAACAGTGGGCAATCTCGTAGTAGACATGAAGGGTCAAGCTTCCGGACTGCGTGGAACAGTCCAAGACATTACCGACCGAAAGCATACCGAGAATGCACTCAACGAATCAGAGGCGCGATACCGAGTATTAGTGGAATATGCACCCGATGCAATTGTCGTTCTCGATGTTGAAACAAACACTTTCGTAGACTGTAACACGAGCGCAACCAAACTGTTTGGGATTCGCAAGGAAGAGCTTCTAAATACAGGTCCATTAGAAGTAAGCCCTGAATACCAACCAGACGGTCACTTATCGCGTGATCATGTCCAACCTTATATTACAAAAGCAATTGCTGGTGAGTCTCAAATTTTTGAGTGGACTCACTTAAACTTGAAAACGAACAAGGAGTTTGAGTGTGAAATCCGTCTCGACAAACTACCCTCTTCAGAACAGAAATTACTCCGAGCCAGTGTTGTCGATATTTCGGCACGAAAGCGAACCGAGAGAGCTCTCAACGAAGCCGAGGCGAAATATCGCGTTTTGGTAGAGTATGCCCCGGATGCAATTTTGGTTCTTGATCTAGAACAAGAGACGTTCATCGACTTCAACACCAGTGCGATCATGCTTTTTGGTCTTACGAGTGAGGAGCTTAATCAAGTAGGGCCTATCGACCTAAGCCCCAGGTATCAAACGAATGGGATTTTATCACGTGATCTTGCACAATTATATATCTCAAAAACAAGGGCCGGAGAGACACAGGTCTTTGAGTGGATTCATCTAAATCTTAAGACCAACAAAGAAATTGAATGTGAAATCCGATTAGACAAATTGCCCTCTTTAGATCGACCTCTGGCACGGGTTAGTATCGTCGAAATCTCAGAACGCAAGCGTTCGGAGAGAGAGCTAAAGGCCAGCAGAGAACTATTCCAACTGGCCGTGGAAGCAGCCACCTTAGGATGTTACGACTTCGATCTCGCAGATGGGACATTGCATTGGGATGAAAAAATGCATGAATTGTTCGGCTTGGAAATTGATTCCACTGTGGATCGTAATGTTTATTTTGACAGTCTGCTGCATCCAGAGGACCAAGATCGAGTGAGGGCTACCTTTGCAGACAGCATAGCCCCCAATAACCCCAACACTGTTTTTCGAGATGACTTCCGTATTCTTTTTCAAGATGGTGAAATAAGACACATCGAATCATATGGAATTCATATTAAAGACAAGCAAGGCGATGTTGTTAAAGTTATAGGAGCCTGCCAAGATATCACTGAGCGTAAAGTGGCAGAGACATTGCTACAAGAGAGCGAAGAGAAATTCCGATCCTTGGCTGAAAACACGCAAGATTACATCATGCGATACGACGAGCATGGCCGCCACTTATATGAAAATCCAGCTGCATTAAAAGTTGCAGGAATCACCGAAGCAGATATTATCGGTAAAACCCATCGTGAAGCTGGATTCGATCCAGATCTATGCGACTCTTGGGAGAAAAATATATCCGAAGTGTTTAAGACAGGCCAGTCTTCTCAATCGATCATTCAATGGGAAAGCCACGAAGGAAATGTCGTGCTCGACTGGCGATTGTACCCTGAACTAGATGAGCAAGGAAAAGTAAACACGGTACTTGGGATCTCACGCGATATCACCGAACAAAAAAAATTGGAAGAGGCCCTCCGCACCAACGAAGATCGCCTTGAAAAAGCCATGTCAGTAACCAACGATGGCATTTACGATTGGGACGTCCCGGCAAATGAAGTCTACTTCTCGCCACGTTACTATACCATGGCTGGTTACTTGCCGGATGAGTTCCCTGGAACATTTGACGAGTGGGCTAAACGAGTTCATCCAGAGGACCTCATGCGTGTGCAACCCGTGCTTACTGCCTACTTATCAAATAAAGTCCAACATTACGATGAAGAGTTTCGTTTCCGATGCAAAGATGGACGCTGGATGTGGATACGCGCAAGAAATGAAGTCGTCTCCAGAGATCAAAATGGAGCACCATTACGCATGATCGGCACACATACCGATATCACCGAAAGCAAACAAGCTCAACGAGAGCGTGAGCGACTCATCACACGTCTAGAAGCACAAAACGACGAACTCGAACGATTTGCCTACACCGTATCGCATGACCTCAAAAGCCCCTTGGTCACCATCAAAGGTTACATTGGCATGCTAGTCAATGACCTTGCAGCCAGCAATCAGGAAGCAATTGACGAAGACTTGGCATTCATTTCAAGCGCCGCTGACACCATGGCAGTTTTGCTTAACGATGTGCTGGAATTATCACGTGTCGGTCGTCAGGCAAACACGCCTCAGGAAATTGCATTATCCTCGTTGGCCAGCGAAGCGTTGCAAATAGTTCATGGACAAATTGAGGAGAAAAATGTGCAAGTCAATGTTCTTCCCAACCTTCCTACGGTCTATGGTGATCATCTGCGATTACGGGAAGTACTTCAGAACCTGATCGACAATGCCGTAAAATACATGGGCAATCAGCCCAACCCACAAATCGAAATTGGGGCTTTATCAAGAGACCATAAAACGATTTATTATGTCAAAGACAATGGGATTGGTATCGAGCCCGATTATTGTGAAACCATCTTTGGATTGTTTGACCAACTTGACCCTCGGATCGAAGGATCTGGTATCGGCCTGGCCTTAGTCAAACGAATCATCGAAGTCCATCACGGGAAAATCTGGGTTGAATCCCAAGGTTCAGGGCATGGCTCCACTTTCTGCTTCACACTCGACAGCAAGCCACTCTCGGATCCTCCTCAACAAGAATCTCCTACATCTCCCAGCGATTCATCAAAAAGTTAATCCGACTTTTTTGATCAAATCACAAGAAAAACTGGTTGACATGTCGTGACATTACGATATATTTAAATAGAAGAGGTGAAACATGACTTCCAAAGCTAAACTGACTCCACTACCCGCGTTAGCTCAAGCTGCTGAATGCCTGAAAGTTTTGGCCCATCCGCATCGGTTGCGGATTATCCAAATGCTGTTGCGTGATCGATACACCGTGGGTGAACTGGCGGAAGCCTGTGAAATCCCGAGCCACATGGCCTCCGAACATTTGCGTTTAATGCAGCGATGTGGTTTTTTGACCAGTGAAAAAGAAGGACGTAAAACCTTCTATCAAGTCACTGAACCCCACCTGCAAGACATCATGAAATGCGTGGAATCACGATTTAGCCCATAACTCGCATCGACTTTTTTTTACACAACACATCGTAATATCGCCACATTACAATAATTCATATCCCCAATAGGAGATCGACATGAGCATTGCCACTATCACGCCTGAAGCACTCAACACGCTTCACAGCTCAGGCAAGCAAGTTGAACTGATCGATGTACGCACGCCTGTCGAGTACAACGAAGTTCACGTCGACTTTGCCAAAAACATTCCACTCGATCAGCTAGATCCACAAGCAGTCATCCAGGCCCGCAATGGCTCTAGCGAGGAACCGCTCTACCTGATTTGTCGCTCAGGAAGTCGCGGTCAAAAAGCTTGCGAGAAGTTTGTGCAAGCCGGTTTCACCAACATCATTAACATTGAAGGGGGCACACTCGCTTGCGAGCCAACCGGTCTTCCCCTAGTCCGCGGCAAAAAAGCGATGGGGCTCGAACGCCAAGTCCGTATCGCGGCCGGATCATTGGTCGTACTCGGCGTGGTGCTTAGCTTGACCGTGCATCCTTGGTGCATAGGGCTCTCGGCCTTCGTTGGAGCCGGGTTAGTTTTTGCCGGAATCACAGACACCTGTGCGATGGGTATGATGATTGCTCGCATGCCGTGGAATCAAGTCGGGCAAACCACTTCTTGCTCAATCTCCAAATCATAATCAGCCGAATAAATTCAATCGATCATCAATAACATCGATCATCAATAACATCGATCATCAATAACGGAGTGCTTAAAATGAAAATTATCATCGTAGGTGGAGTCGCAGGCGGAGCATCAGCCGCTGCCAGGGCACGTCGTCTTTCCGAAGATGCCGAGATCATTATGGTTGAACGCGGACCTGACGTGTCGTTTGCCAATTGTGGGCTGCCTTACTATATTGGCGACAAGATCACGAACCGAGACAAGCTACTGGTGGTCACTCCCCAAAGATTAAAAGAGCGATTCAAGCTCGATGTCCGCACACGTAGTTCGGTGGAATCGATCAATCGAACAGCAAAAACAGTCCAGATTTTAAACCTTGAAACTGGGCAAGGATACAACGAGACGTACGACAAATTAATTTTAGCCCCTGGCGCCGCACCACTGCGTCCTCCCATTCCTGGCATCGATCTACCTGGCATTTTTACCTTGCGTAATTTGCAAGATATGGATCGAATCAAGTCGTCTATCAACGCCGGTGTCAAACAGGCCGTCGTAGTTGGGGCTGGATTCATTGGTTTAGAACTGGTTGAAAATTTGGTAGAGCTAGGAATCTCGACCACCGTGGTTGAACTTCAAGATCAAGTGCTGCCACCGCTGGATAAAGAAATGACCGCCCCGCTAGTCAAAGAACTGCAAGACAAAGGCGTCACACTGCTATTGGGTGAAGCGGCAGCCGGGTTTGAAGCAACCGACGATGGTCTGGTGGTTCGTCTAAAATCAGGACAAGCTTTACCGGCACAACTAGTCACGCTCGGAATCGGTGTTCGGCCAGAAAACAAACTGGCAGTAGATGCCGGTCTAGATGTTGGCCCTCGCGGGGGAATTCAAGTCAACGAACATCTACTTACCAGTGACCCAAACATCTACGCAGTCGGCGATGCCATTGAAGTGCAAGACTTTGTGCTTGAGTCACCAACCCAAGTTCCACTGGCCGGCCCTGCCAATCGCCAAGGTCGCATTGCTACGGATAATATCTTTGGCCGTGAGTCAACATATCGCGGCACGCAAGGCACAGCAATCCTTGGGCTGTTCAATAAAACCGCCGCAACCACCGGGGCTTCTGAAAAAACCTTGCAAAGAGCCGAACGTGCGTACCGTAAAGTTTATGTCCATCCGGTCGATCATGCTGGATACTATCCTGGCGCCCAGCAGATGACGCTGAAATTAGTGTTTGATCCCGAATCAGGCAAGATACTAGGAGCCCAAGGAGTCGGCGGCGCCGGTGTTGATAAACGCATTGATGTGTTGGCGGTCGCCATTCAAGCGGGCATGACTGTTTTTGATTTGGAAGAAATGGAACTCGCCTATTCGCCCCAATATGGATCGGCCAAAGACCCTGTGAATATGCTCGGCTTCGTAGCTTCTGGAATGCTGCGAGAAGAGCACCCACAAATATCGGTCGAAGCCCTACTTAAAATCCCCGAAGCCAATCGCCCGCTGCTGCTAGATGTGCGAACTATTGAAGAACATGATGCCGGTCATATCCCTGGCTCCATCAACATCCCTTTGGATGAACTACGAGACCGACTCAGCGAACTTCCCCAAGGCAAAGAGATTGCGGCCTACTGCAAAGTCGGGCAACGCGGATACTTGGCGACAAGAATCTTGAATCAGCTAGGGCACCCAACCAAGAACGTCAGCGGTGGGTACACGACTTATGGGCATTATTTTATGGGAGAGTGACCGGGTTGGGCTCGTCATCCAATAGAATTGCTTTGAACTTCTCAAGCCGTTCGAATTCCTCTTCCATTTCTTCCATAGAGAGAGGACGATAGTTCACTTCATATCCACATATAGGGGTAGCCGAAATTATCTCGTTTTTCCGCTCTCGCTCCGTCATGCGATAGTACGCGATCCATTCGTTTGCGAATGGAACGGACCACGGCATCAACAACGCGATCAGTGTTATCACAACCAATAGCGTCCGTAGCCGAAACTGGAACCAGTTTCCTCTTCTACATAACAATCTCGCAATAAGATTCATTGCTGCCTCCATTAATCACATAAATACCTCAAGTGATTTACATCTTTTTTATACACTGGGTATTATAAATGACAAAACACCCTACACCACCAATACAGGTGGCTACTGGCAATTCTTTTTTGCCAATTATTTTGAATTAATCCCAATAAATGATTGCATCCGGGGGGCATAAGGCAATAAAATAAGGCGATCTTTTGGTGTTTTTAATGATTATGCAGTTTAGACAAAGAAAATCACTTTAAGAAGGAGTTCTTTTATGGGTATTGGACGGGCACTAATTGTCGGGGTTGAAGATGTTGATCCTGCATTTACATCGGCTACAGCCTTGCCTGCCTGCAAGAACGATGCACTTGCAATGCACCGAACGTTAAAAGCTCAAGGGTTCTTTTGTAAAACACTGATTACAAAAGAAGCAACGAGAGAAAACATCTTTAAGTATCTACGAGAAGCAGCCAGACACTCTAAAATTGGAGACATGTTTGTCTTTTATTTCTCAGGCCATGGCAGTCAAATTTATGATCATAGTGGAGATGAGGAAGATGACCAAGATGAAACTTTAGTCGCATATAATGGACACATTGTAGATGATGACTTGAATGAAGTTTGGCTAAAATTTAAACGGGGAGTTCGAATCTTAATGGCAAGTGACAGTTGTCATTCTGAAACTGTAAACAAAGCGTTTAGTGACAAAAACTCACTTCCATCCAATAAGATAAACTTTCCTTTTCAGTTAAAATTCAAAGAATCGTCAAAAATGAAGGCAACCATGTTGCATATGGGTGGATGTCCAGATGATAAATTGTCGATCGCCAACAGCCGGTTTAGCTTTTTTACATGGGCATTTATTAATACCTGGAATAATGGCCTGTTCTCAGGTAACTACGTCGCTTTTCATAAAGCAATTGTGAAGAAACTCGCAGATAATCGAATTAATCAAGTTCCAACTATTGTTGGATATGGGCCACATTATCGAAACTTCGCCGCTCAAAAACCTCTATCTATTGATTTCACTAAATCGATTGAAAAGAAAGATAAATTCAGTTCAGCAACAGATCCTGACATGAGTCAATTACCTTCTCAAACAAATTTAACCAACACTGGTAATAACACAATCGACCCAACACCTTGTACTGATTGCCCAGATCAAGAGTTATTAATTACTACGCTACGTAAATTAGCGGAATGTTTAGAAAATAAATAAGCAGCACGCAAAATATCAATGACAAATTCATCCGCTTACTAAAGGAACACCCCATGAAGAACAAATCCTATTTTAGCACAGTAATAGCTCTTATTACTTTTTCTCTTCTAGCGACCTCAAGCATCGAATCCGCTTCGGCAGGAGGACTGTTTGGGCGCAGCAGCTATGGCATGAAAATCCGCTCAGGCCCTTTTAAGGATAAATACAAAAGTCATATCGAGTATTATTCCAATGGAAACAAACGAGTCGAAATGCACTCCCAGGTTGGTGTGAGTGCAGTTGCATGGAATGGCTTTAACACTGCTCTTGGTACTGTTGCTGGTGCTGTTGCCGAATCCGATCTTTTAAGTTTACTACTGAAAGAAAATAAAGAATTAGAAACAGAATTAGAAACTAAGACCAAAGAATTAGCCAACAAAGCAACAGGTGAAGACGGTTATGGCGTAACGATAACGGTAAACGACGACACAAGCCCTTTTGAGCCTAAGCCAGGCGCAACCACAACAGTTTCATCAACAAGAGCGACATTACTCGCTGCAGAAAACGCAAAACTGAAAGCGGAGTACGCTTTAAAGTCTTCCCTTCAATTACAGTTGGCTCAATATGAGCTAATGAAAGAACAACTGGAAGAGAAGAAAAAAGATATCAACTTAATTAATCAGGCACTTGGATTGCCAGCTCTACCCTAAGTAGTAATTGATACCTGATCAGCATTCATCTCTATTAATATAAAAAGGCTGGAATATCATTTATTCCAGCCTTTTGTCTGTAAATCAAGACTTACTTCGTTCTTATCTCAGATAGCTTTCAAAATCAATATTATTTGAAATCTCTTGCATCGGTGGTACGGCAGGCAGTATCGCACAAGGGACTCCGTTATCACACGGTAAACCCTTGTCGATAAACTCACAAGGAATCTTTTCAGGCATGCGTCCTGGAATCGATTTCTCGATAAATGAATCACGAACTTCTGCCACCATCCTAACTGACATGACCAATGGTATCTCATTCATTGCGATGGTATTTTTTGGACGGACAGGTGGAGGTTGTGAAAACGGAATATTTTTAGGAACTACTTGGCAGGACAATTCGCCATAACTTTTCGAAAGAAGAACTGCCTGAGCCCGAGTCTCTTTGTCATAAGCTAATTTATCGTTAAACCAAGATTTTAAATCTTCATGATAAACTTCCATCTGCTTTTCATGCAATTGTTTTTGCATATCAACCATATCTTTCATCTGCTCAACATCGATCTCAGGTTCTCCCATCACAAACCCATGTCGTAAGTGAACACCTATTTTTGAATCTATAATCGGAAGAGTCTTTGGAGCCCCCTCTCTGATCTCTGCTATTTTGGCCTCTCGATCAAGCACTAGTTGAGCTTTTTCAGCATCAAGCTGAGCCTCTTTGATCTTGGTTTTTTCCTCTTGAGCTTCTACTCGAAAGTCTAACTTATCATTCATCAAAGCTGCCCTAGAAGCAACAGTTGACCAAGCGTTTCTCGCACTGCAACCACACGACAAGAGCATGGCAATCACTGCAAAAAGTTGAGCAGAATGTTTATTCATAAGACGATCGTTGGGTTAAGAGGGATGTGACTTCTGAATCCATAGTAAGAAGTATCGTGTCGATAAATCTCAAAATAAACATACCCTCTTGAATTGCTGGTTGTTCAGATTAACAAGACTCTTTGGTCCTCCAGAATAAAACAAAACCCCCCATTGTGTTGCGAAATTCGACATTAAAGTTTCCGCAATTCTAAGAAGAGGAAAATTCGTTAAACCTTAAGTTGGTAATATGTAAAGCAGAAAGAACCAATTCTCTCCTCATTTTCTTGACTCACGCGGTTTTATCCGTGAAGATAACGGTTCATCTGAATTTCACACCCAACTCCCCTGCCCTTTTCGTTTGAGATCAATTCCATGAAATGCCTGTTTCTCATTGTTGGACTCGTTGCCGTTGGCCTGCTCTTTACTTCCCATCCACTGCTGGCCGAAGAGAGTTCGACCGAACGTGGCGATGCGATGATTGCCAAATACTTTGAGGCAGAAACCGCCAAGCTAGAAGGCCGCCCTGTCGCCGATATTCAATCGCTAGAACAGTGGAAGACAGAACGTCCGCAACGACTTGAAGAGTTAAAAGAAATGCTGGGCTTGATGCCGTGGCCGGAGAAGACCGACCTAAAAGTCACCTACACCGGCGAGGTGGACCACGAAGAATTCACCGTGAAGAACTTGCACTATCAGTCTCGTCCTGGTTTGTATGTGACCGGCAACTTATATATTCCGAAAAACATCGAAGGCGAAGTGCCTGCCATTTTGTATGTCTGTGGGCACGGCAAAGTCAAAAAGGGTGATGTCAGTTACGGCAACAAAACGTATTATCAACATCATGGAGCCTGGTTTGCCCGACATGGAATGGTCTGCCTGACGATTGACACGTTGCAACTCGGCGAAATCGAAGGCATTCATCATGGCACTTATAAATATGACATGTGGTGGTGGAACAACCGTGGCTATACGCCTGCCGGTGTCGAAGCTTGGAACTGTGTGCGGGCCCTCGATCTGCTCCAAAGTTTGCCGGAAGTCAACGACGACAAACTGGGCGTAACAGGTCGCAGTGGCGGCGGGGCTTATAGCTGGTGGGTTGCAGCATTAGATGATCGAATCAAAGCGGCAGTGCCTGTGGCTGGAATTACCGATTTGCGTAATCATGTGGTCGACGGCTGTGTAGAAGGCCACTGCGATTGCATGTTTTGGGTCAACACTTATCGCTGGGATTATTCGATGCTGGCCGCCATGGTCGCCCCGCGTCCGCTAATGATTAGCAACACCGATAGCGACGGCATCTTCCCGCTCGATGGAGTCACACGCACCTATTTCTCGACTCGCAAAATCTATTCGCTTTATAATGCGACCGATGATTTTGCATTAAGCATTGCACCTGGGCCTCATAAAGATACGCAACAACTCCGCGTACCAGCGTTTCATTGGCTGCGTGAACATTTACAAGGCGAGTCTCCGCTGATTGAAGTCACCGCCGAAAAACAATTTGAAGTCGAACAACTTCGCGTGTTTGATACGCTGCCGAAAGATGAAAAGAACACCACAATTCACGAATCGTTTACTGTAGTTGCCGATGAACCGGAGGCTCCCAGTTCAACATCGCAGTGGAACGAACAGTCTGAAAGCTGGAAAGCACAACTCAAGAAATTATCTTTCGCTGCTTGGCCTAAAGAAGAGAGCCCGGTGGCGGTGAAAGAGATTTCCAATCAAACCGCCTCTGGCATTCGTGTACAACAATTTGTATTCACCTCGCAAGACAACATTCAGTTGAAGCTAATTCAACTCGGAAAGGCCGATGCCCAGAAACCGAAGCTGGCCGTGCTAAACATTGTCGATGATCAAGGTTGGCAAGAACTACAGGAACTGGTTGCATATATTACTGATGGAGTGCAAAAAGAAACTGCCTCTGAAGAAATCCTCGCTTCCGTCAAGATGCTTCAAAACCTGCCTTGGCAAATGGTCTATATTGCCCCACGAGGACTCGGCGAGACCCAGTGGAATCAAGACCCTAAGAAGCAGATTCAAATTCGTCGCCGATTTCAGCTATTGGGCCAAACCCTCGATGGCATGCGGGTCTACGACACCCGCCGGGCCATTCAAGCTTGGCGTTCGATTAAGAAAAACCAGCAGACATCGCTGTGGCTACAAGCCTCTGGCAACTTGGCCGGCATTGCGGTTTATGCTTCGCTGTTTGAACCGAATATCACGCGGCTTGATCTGTATGAACTAGCCAACGATCATCGCAATGGGCCAGAGTTCTTGAACGTTCGTCGATTCATGAACCTGCCAGAAGCGGTTGCGATGGCGGCAGAAAACAGCCAAGTGGTGATCTACTCAGACGATGAAAAAGTGGCGAACCAAAAATGGAGCTATCCCGCAAGTGTGGTCAAGTCGCTTGACTGGCCAGCGAAGAACTTGCAATTACGCACATTGAAAAGTGAGTAAACCTTAACAACTACTCACACCAGAACTTGTGAGAACTGCCGCGTTACGTCATACTTGGCTGTTTCAGTTAGCAACAGCCCTATTCTCATAACGCAAGCGGTGTTTCATGTCGCAATCTTGGATAGCAGATCGTACTAGTTCGTTTGACTCAAGCGGCATTCGCAAGGTGTTTGATCTTGCGGCTCAAATGAAAGACCCGATCAACCTATCAATCGGCCAGCCAGATTTTGATGTACCGCAGCCAGTCAAAGACGCGGCCATTGATGCGATTCAATCTGGCAAAAATGGGTACGCATTGACCCAAGGCATGCCGGTTCTGCGAGAAAAATTGCAGGCAGAAATCGATGCCGAGTATGGGCACGCAGATCGCAATCTGTTTGTCAGTTCCGGCACCAGCGGCGGTCTCGTCTTGGCGATGCTGGCAATGGTCAACCCGGGCGATGAAGTGATCATCTTCGACCCTTACTTTGTGATGTACGAATCACTCGTTCAACTGGTCGGCGGCGTGCCGATAATCATCAACACGTATCCAGATTTCCGCATTGACTTGAACAAGGTCGAAGATGCGATTACCGACAAGACCAAAATGATTTTGGTCAACAGCCCGGCTAACCCAACGGGCGTGGTTGCTTCGCGCGAAGAATTTGAGGGCCTGGCCAAACTGGCGCAAGCCAAAGATATTGCCCTGCTTTCTGACGAAATCTATCGCCGCTTTACTTACGACGACAGTTTCGTATCACCGGCACAGTTCAACGAACAAACGATTGTGATTGATGGCTTCTCGAAAAGTCACGCAATGACCGGCTGGCGACTCGGTTTTGTACATGGGCCTGCTGAGATCATCGAAACCATGATCAAGCTACAGCAGTACACATTCGTGTGTGCCCCACAGCCGGCACAATGGGCCGGGGCCGCAGCATTGAGTGTCGACATGACCGGGCACGTGGATGAGTATCGCCGTAAACGTGACATGCTAGTAGATGGGATCAAAGATCTTTACGAGGTAACCATTCCCGGCGGGGCATTTTATGTCTACCCTAAGTCTCCACAAGGAACTGGGTCCGATTTTGTGACCCGAGCGATTGAGAACAATCTACTAGTCATCCCCGGCAACATCTTCAGCAAACAAGACACCCACTTCCGCATCTCCTACGCCGCAACGGATGAAACGATTCAACGCGGGATAGAAGTGTTACGGAAATTGGCTCAGTAATTACTCCGCCGCTTCGGCGGCCACTGCTTCTTCAAGGTAAACGCCCATTTTGCGGAACTTTTGGTAGCGTTCTTCAACCAAGGTATCAATGTCTTTAGCTTGAAGTTCTTTGATGGTTTTCATCAAATACATTTTTAAGCGTGCGGCCATTTGATGTCTGTCTCGATGGGCACCGCCTAGTGGTTCTTCGATTACATCATCAACCACGCCGAACTTAGGCAAATACTTTGAAGTGAACTTCAGGGCCTTGGCTGCTTTTTCTTTATGGATATGACTCTTCCACAAGATACCAGCACAGCCTTCGGGGCTAATCACGGAGTAATACGAGTGCTGCAACATGGCGACACGATCTCCGAGACCGATTCCTAGTGCTCCGCCAGAGCCCCCTTCGCCGATGACTACGCTGATCACCGGAGTTTTCAAGCGAGACATGACAAACATGCTATCGGCAATGGCCATCGCTTGCCCACGTTCTTCGGCTCCTAGCCCAGGGTACGCACCGGGTGTATCAATGAAGGCGACGACTGGAATGTTGTACTTGGCGGCCATTTCCATCTTCTCAATCGCTTTGCGATAGCCTTCAGGATGGGCACAGCCGAAGTAGGCTTCGCTACGTTCTTTTAGATCACGGCCTTTGAAATGGCCGATGAACATGATTTTTTGGCTGTCTAGTTTGGCGAAGCCTGTGCGGAGTGCGCGGTCGTCACCAAACTTGCGGTCGCCGTGCAGTTCGACAAACTCGTCGAACACCAAGTTCAAGTAGTCGGCAGATTGTGGCCGCTGTTGATGCCGGGCCACTTCTACCGTTTCCCATTCGCTCAGGTTACTGTAGATCTCTTTTGTTTTATCGACCAGTTCACGCTTTTTCTGACGCAACTGTTCGTGCCCTTCGGGGCTATCATCTTTGGCCGCTTCTAACTCGGCAATTTGGTTAGCCAGCTCTTCGAGTGGTTCTTCAAAATTCAGATAGGTCGTGGTACTCATAACCAGAGAAATGCTCCGCGTATATTAAAAGTGTTATTCGGTTGATTCGGAATCGGTGGACGAGGCGGCTGTGTCAGTTTCCGCCTCTGCTTCAAGTTGTTGTTCTTTCTCATCTGCTGCCTCACGGTCTAACATCGACTGAGGTTTGCGAGGAGGAATGCGATAGACACCCATCGTGCTGAATATACGCAAAAAATCATCCATGTCGTCAGGACGATCTTCTTTTTTCTTCGACATCATCTGTTTGACGAGATCAGAAAACTCATCGGTCACATTCTCATTGGCCGCTTTCACCATCGGGACAGGTGCCCGGATATGTTTGTCCAATAACTCATCGGGCGTATTTGCGGTGTAGGGCATTTTGCCCCCGACCAGTTCAAATAACAAGCAACCAAGGCTGTACATGTCTGCACGGCCATCGAGAGCTTGACCCTTGATTTGTTCAGGAGACATATAGCTGCGGGTCCCCTTGGCGACTGACCCGCCACCAAACAGTTTTGAGAGACCGGTCTTTTTCTTTTCAGAAATTGAAAAGTCAATCAGCTTGATATTACCTTCGTAGTCAAGCAAAAAGTTATCAGGCTTCACATCACGATGGACCCAACCTTGTTGGTGTATATAGCCAAGTGAGGTAGCACAATCCCTGATGATCTTGGGTGCCCAATAGGCAAGTTCTTGCCCTTCTTCACGAATGGCCATCTTCATATTGCGAGAGATGCAGAATTCGAGCGCCAGATAAGAAATCCCTCGATAGACATCGAAATCGTAGATGTGAATCACTAAAGGATGATCAAATTTATGGCCTACGTTGAATTCGTGCTTGAGCGCAGCGATTTCATCTTTGTCATTGCAATAACTGTCGTGCAACGCCTTGAGAGCCACTCTTTTATGATCGGTGTCATTAATGGCCTCCCAAACCTGGCAGGTTTGGCTAGCGCGCAGCATTCTAATTAAACGATACGAACCTAAATAATCACGTCCTGCTGTTGCCACTTGTAGAGTACCCTACTGGATTGGTTGCCCCTGCTCTCTTTGAACATTCCCACGCTGAGAAGTTAATCAATTCTATCTTAACCTAGATCATTTCAAAAGAGTGACCCTTCGCTTACAATTCGAGGCGAAATATTAGCGACGTATGGGATAAATTGCCGCAGAAACGGGTCATTCAAGCTAAAAAAGGCACCCTAAACTGATTTTCCGTTAAAATCTAACACTTCTTGATAGATTTCCCGCAGCCGCGCGGTCATCACTTGATGCGGAAATTGGGTCTTCATCCGTCGCTGTCCCTCGTCGCCAAGTTTCTTTCGCAAGTCAGAATCGTTGGCCAAGCGTATCAATGCAGAGGTCAATTGCGTCACATCTTTAGCCGGAAGCAAGGCACCTGTTTCGTCGTTGATCACCACTTCCCTGGCCCCATCGACATCAAAACTAACCGCTGGCTTGCCTGAAAGAAGTGCTTGAGGCAGTGCGCGGGCCAGCCCTTCCCGCAGGCTGGTGTGTACCAAAATATCCATGGCCGAAATCATTTTTGGAATTTCGCTGGGAGAAACTAATCCCGGCATCACAAAGTAATCGGTCAAACCAGCTTCAGCGATTTGTTGGCGATACTGGTCTTGCAGAATGCCATCACCGATAAACAAAAATCGAACATCAGGGCAATTCTCAACGATCTCTTTGGCCGCCTGAATCACATACTCGTGACCCTTCAAATGAAACAGGCGTGCAATCTTTCCGATCACCACATGTTGCGGTTCAAAGCCAAGCTCGGCCCGAGAGGCCTCTCGTAACTTGTGGCCTTCCAAAAACGGTTCGACTTCCATGCCGCTGTACACGGTTTCGTACTTTTCAGGCGAAGCGATCCCAGCGTCTAACATTAACGCAGACATGGCATCGGCCACGCAGACCATTTTATGACACTTCTTGGCGGCGTATTTTTCGCACGCAATAAACGTGTTGCGGGCAACTGCGTTTTGATACGGATGAAACGGGGCCCCATGGACCGTATGAATGACCGCTGGTACTTTCAAAGACGTGGCCGCCATTCTTCCGAGCAGCCCGGCTTTGGCACTGTGAGTATGTACCACGTCAGGCTTGAACTGCCGCAGGATTTTCTTCAACTCGAAATAAGCGAGCGTATCGTGCCATGGGTGAATGTTACGAATCAAATGTTGTGCATTCTGTACAGGAACAATCGTGTTATTATTTCGCTGAAGCAGTGAACCCTCTGGCCCAACCGCTGGCCCTGTAATCAGCAACACATCGTCATCGTACTGCTCAATCAAATCGGCGCAGTTGTAGAGTGTATTTTCTTGCGCGCCGCCGATTATCATTCGCGTAATGATATGAGCAACTCGCATTCACAATATCCTAAACAGGGTTTGAAGTATCTGAAGAAGTTTCGACAAGGCCCGCTTTTTCTGCCGCCAACGGGACATCACGGTAACTGACATGCTGTAAGTATAATCCACCGGCCGGGGCTGTCATGCCAGCTTTGATGCGATCTTTCCCGGCAATCAATTCACTGATCCACTCAGGCGGGCGATTGTGTCGGCCTACTTCCACCAGTGTACCAGCGATGATGCGGACCATATTGTAGAGGAACCCGTCCGCTTCCACTTCAATATGAATTTTTGTGTCTTCTAGGTTTTCATTCCGATAGACGCTCACATCATAGATGGTGCGTACCGTGGAAGTTCGCGGCGACCCGACCGCTTCAAAACATTTGAAGTCGTGTGTCCCTACCATCACTTTGCTGGCTTCCTGCATGGCCTTTAAGTCAAGATTTTTTTTGGCAAACATCGCGTAACGTAGTGCAAAGGGGTCGCCTATGCGCCCATCTTGAACCACATAGCGATATCGTTTTTTGAGCGTGTCATCGGTCGCGTGAAATCCCCACGGGGCCTCTTCAGCCTTCTTCACGACAATATCGAGCGGCAAATAAGCATTCATGGCTCGGCGAAATGTATCGGCCTTCCAATCGGTTTCAAGATGAAAACTGACTATTTGAGCCAGTGCGTGAACTCCTGAATCAGTGCGGCCGCTACTCTGTATATTGATCTCTTGGTTGGTGACCCGTTTCAGAATTTTTTCCATTTCCCCCTGAATCGTTCGCTCGCCTGGCTGCCATTGCCAGCCTACGTAGCGCGTGCCATCATGGGCAATCGTTAATTTGAAATAACGTTCAGGCACTGGGGATCAACTCCAACTCTTTTTGATAGGAACAACTGACGAAAACAAAACGCCACACTTTGAATGTAAAGCATGGCGTTTGTCGGTTTTAATTTCAACTTGGATTAAACAGCAGCTTGGCTGTTGACTAACAATTCTGCAATTTGAATTGCGTTGGTAGCGGCCCCTTTACGCAGGTTATCGCTCACACACCAAAAGGCGATTCCGTTTTCGCAAGAGAGATCTTTGCGAATTCGCCCGACGAAGACTTCATCTTTATCGGTACAGTCCAGTGGCATCGGAAAGCTGCCGTTTGCCAAATCGTCAATCACGGTGATGCCAGGGAAATCTTCAAACAGTTGTCGGGCCTCTGCTACCGAAAGTGGTTTTTCGGTTTCAACCAAGATGCTTTCGCTATGGCAATTGGTCACAGGCACACGCACACAAGTTGGGCAAATCTTGATCGAATCGTCACCAAAGATCTTTTGCGTTTCATGTACCATCTTCATTTCTTCGGATGTGTAGCCTTCATATTTTTCGCCACCAATTTGCGGAACGACATTAAACGCAATCGGATGGGCAAATGCTTCGTACTTGTGTTCACGATCTTCCAAGGCCGCTTTCGATCCTTCGATCAAATCGGCTTGCCCAGCAACGCCGGCGCCGCTGGTGGCTTGGTACGTGGAAACAATCACACGTTTAATTTTG
>NVWB01000219.1 GCA_002733575.1 Blastopirellula sp.
GTAAGCGGGGAGGAAGTGTAATTGTGCTTCCTCCTCGCTTACGCTTCGGGTTAATATGAACATGCTAATTCCAAATATATCTACTGGTTAGCATTAATCCTTCCATCTATTTTCCAAAAAGACAACACCCAATTATGGCAACTGAAACTGTGCAGCCGATTCGTTTTGTAGGTCAGGCCTGCGGTCAACTTGAACTTTTGGACCAGACTTTGTTACCGCAGCAGTTGACGTACATCACGTGTGCCGATGTGGAAACGGTTTGGGAAGCGATCAAGATGCTGCGTGTCCGTGGGGCACCTGCGATTGGGATTAGTGCCGCGTATGGCGTGGTGGTTGGTTTGCAGACGGCCACCGGTAAATCGGACGAAGAATTTTGGGCACGTTTTGATGAAGTGACCGATTATTTGGCCGAAAGTCGACCGACTGCGGTCAACTTGTTCTGGGCATTGAATCGGATGAAAGAGAAGGCTTTGTCTTTGAAGGCGGCCGGCAAGTCAATTGCCGAAGTGCATGCCGATTTGCTAACCGAAGCGATTGCGATTCACAACGAAGACCGTGAGATGTGCCATGCCATTGGTAAGCATGGGGCAAACTTGTTGCATTCTGGCCAAGGAGTGCTCACACACTGTAACGCTGGCGGATTGGCCACCTCGGAATACGGCACAGCTTTGTCAGTATTCTTCACCGCACAAGATCAAGGCAAGCGACTGCATGTCTATGTCGATGAAACACGTCCTCTGCTGCAAGGTGCCCGGCTGACCGCTTGGGAATTGATGCAACGCCAGATTCCGGCCACGTTGATTTGCGATTCGATGGCGGCCCAAGTGATGAAAGAAGGCCGAGTGCAAGCAATTGTCACCGGAGCGGATCGCATCGCAGCCAATGGCGATTCGTGCAATAAAATTGGAACGTATGCCCTGTCGGTGTTGGCCAAATACCATGGTATTCCGTTTTATATTGCGGCCCCATCCAGCACGTTTGATTTATCGATTGAGTCAGGCGACGAGATTCCGATTGAAGAACGCAAACCGGAAGAAATCACCAACGGCATGGGCAAGCGAACCGCACCAGAGCATGTCAAAGTTTACAACCCGGCGTTTGACGTAGCCCCGGCAGAACTGATTGCCGGGATCATCACCGAACATGGCGTAATCTCGCCTGTCAATAAAGAGAACGTGGCTGCCATGCTGAGTTCTGGCGGATAGAAGGCAGAACAGCATGTCCTTCTGCTAACAGCCGAGCCGTTTTTCGATTCAATTAACTCTTCTACGAGGCATTCGATGAAAACACTCACCAAAGAACTGTGGATGGATGTGCCCAAACGGCGCCAAATCATTTCGATTCATAACGATGTCGAAAATCTGGTAGCCGAAAGCGGCGTGCAAGATGGCATGGTACTGGTCAACGCCATGCACATTACGGCCAGCGTGTTTATCAACGACAATGAGCCAGGGCTGCACGCCGATTATGATCGTTGGCTCGAAGAACTGGTGCCGTTTGACGCGGGAACCGATCCTGCCACTGGCGGCTACTTGCACAACCGCACCGGCGAAGACAACGCCGACGCCCACCACAAACGCCAAATCATGGGCCGCGAAGTCGTAGTCGCCATCACCAACGGACGTTTGCACCTGGGCCCGTGGGAGCATATCTTTTATTATGAGTTCGATGGGCGGAGACGGAAGCGGGTTTTGGTGAAGGTGATTGGGGAGTGATTTGAAAAATGGGTCTTGATGCAACTGTTTTGTGTAACTGTTATCGTGAGGGCAAGACGTCTGATCTACCTTTTCCCCTATCCTGGATAGAGCTTGATGAGGAAGGCTACTATGGATTGAAAACTGAGTATGACTCGAACGATAATTATTTTAAGTATCACAAATGGGAATATGATTGTTGTTCTCACGCACAGATGGAATACGCAGACGTACGCATTGGCAATTGGCCAATGGTTCGAATTTTTCAGGCTGCGTTAGAGAAAATTGGCTGGAACAATTTCACAGTTTTGCGTGTACAAATACCTAATGCAAATGGTGGGCTAACTTCTTCTGACGATAGTTCTAAGGCTAGATCTGAGCTAGAGTTTTTTGAATCGATAGAGCAAGTAGGAAGCAAAGCAGTGTTGGTGGATACTTCCACTGGCGAAGAATTATACGAAAACATTGCGGCCTATAATGGAGTATTTGTTTTATCGAATAACCCAAGGATAAACATAGGAATAAGTGATGAGGATTTGTTTGTAGTTGATTCCGATTCTGGAAAAGCATTATTCAGGGCAAAGAGAGTAAGGCAGTTTCTAAAAAATGGAGATGAAGTGTCAGGGAATAGGGATGATATCATTTGGAAAAATTTAGAGACTGGAACACTTTATAATCCAGGAGTTGCTATTCATGGGAGGCAGATTCCGTGGGAAGATGGCGAGATGCAAAACTCCGAGGGAAAGAATCGATTTATATATCCGTCTGAATTTCATGTTGAACAGAGATCTCAGCTTGCAAGTGAGTTCGAGTACATTGTTCATGCGTTAAAAACGGTCTTTAGAGCATCAGTTGAAACTGGAAATCCTGTGCGTTGGTGTTAATTCAAAGCCAAACGAATTTTCATCTTGGGAAATCAGAATATCTAAAATCATGATTCCGTTCAACTGCATACAACATCTAATTAGATAAGTTGCTAGAATAACTTTTTCACACTCTCTTGAAAACTCATAATACGAAACTTCCATTCACCTATGAAAATTGCATATCTTGACTGTCACAGCGGTATTGCTGGTGATATGACGTTGGCCGCCATGATTGATGCGGGCGTGCCGCTGGATTTGTTGAATGCCGGGATTCAATCGCTCGGGCTGCCGGGTGTGCAGTTGGTGACGGAGGAAGTTCATCGCAAGGGATTTCGGGCGATTCACTTGCAGGTTCAGCATGAGCCAGAACATGTGCATCGGCATTTGCATCATATCGATGCGATGATCGACGACAGCAGTGTGCTGACCGATTCGCAAAAGGATTTAGCCAAGCGTATCTTTATGAAAGTGGCGGTTGCCGAAGCCAAGGTTCACGGCAGCACGATACAAAAAGTTCACTTTCATGAAGTTGGTGCCGTTGATTCGATTGCCGATATCGTAGGTGCCGCCATCGGCTGGGACTACTTGGGCGTTGACAAAATTCACTGTTCGGCCATTCCGACCGGCACCGGTTTCGTACAAATTGCTCATGGCAAGTGTAGTGTTCCAGCTCCGGCAACCGCCGAGATTCTCAAAGGAATTCCGCTGGCCGCCTGCGATATTGAGTTCGAACTAACCACACCCACCGGTGCTGCGATTGTAGCGACCGTGGTCGACCAATATGGCCCACTGCCAGCGATGACCATCGACGCGATTGGCTATGGAGCTGGCACCAAAGAACTCGAATCGCAAGGCAATATTCTGCGATTGATCATCGGCACCACCGAAGACCCGATGGTCAGCGAACAAGCGTGGATACTGGAAACCAATCTTGACGATGTGACCGCTGAAATCATCGGGCACACGACCAACGTGCTGCTCGAAAAAGGTGCCCTCGACGTTTACACCACCGCGATTGGCATGAAGAAAAACCGGCCTGGCGTGAAGCTGACCGTGCTGTGCAGTGGGTCCGATGTGATGAAGCTCGAACGGATTATTTTCCGGGAAACCTCAACGCTCGGTATTCGTCGTTTCCCGGTCAGCCGCCACAAGTTGGTTCGCCAAGCACATGAGGTAAACACCCAATTAGGCACAATTCAAGGCAAATTGGCCTGGGTCGAAGGCAGTCCGCCTAGTTTCTCGCCTGAGTACGAATCTTGCCGCAAAGTGGCTGAGGAAAAGGACTTGCCGATTCGAGAAGTCTACAACATCGCAAACGGTGCATTCGACCCAGATTCTATTTAACTAAACGGCCATTTTCTCTATGATGTGCTGATTACTTGAGGTAACATTCAAGTAGGGTAGCCCAGGTTGCTCGCAACCTGGGCTACCCGGTTATTTCCCGTAGGTCAGGCTGTGCCTGACGATGAAGCGAGCGTGGTTTTAGTTCCCGTCAGGCACAGCCTGACCTACATTGGTTTTTGCATTGACGTATCTACAAGAAAATTTGTCTTCGCTGATGTTTTTAGCTGGCATGCTAATACTGGTGGTGTTGTTGCTGCGCCGGAATTGGCGGGCTCTGCATAAAACTCGAAAGCAGAAGAAACAAAATGCCCAGTATCTAATTCGATCACCTCGACCGACCAGCAAAGAGTGGAGCATGTCAGATGGGCCGAAGGACATCCAGCGTTGGCAGGCCGAACTGCTTGAAACCACTCGCATGATCGAAGCCGAACTGAACAGTAAAATTGTCTACCTCGAACGCTCGATAGCACTCGCCAAACAACAGCAAGAAGAACTCTCCAAGCAATTACTCGATGTCAGCCTAACTGGCGTGGACGCCGATGATACCATCTTGAGCCAGCTAGAAGATTCGATCCGAAATGGAAAATCGTTTGACAAACAAGCGATTCCCAATACACAGGCAGTCACCGAAATTTTGTGTGATAACACCTTGCGAGAAAAAATCCACTATCTGGCATCCGATGGGAACACAGTCTCACAGATTGGCGAAGCGACCGAACTAGACACCGGAGCGGTGGAGATGATTTTGCATCTGCGCAAGCCGCTGGCTTAAATTTATTGTTGCAATCGTTCTAAAAACGCTGCCCCACTCACTGGTTCGTGACAGGCAAAGTTCTCACAAACATACACGGTTAGCTGACCATCAATTGCCTGTTTGCCTGCGAAGATAGGGTCCAAATGCGAACTCTGATTCTCACTCGCACCAGCAGCCCGACATGCCACCACGGTATTGGGCATGTAGTATTGGTGAAGCTGTTTGAGAAACTCTTGAGTCTCTTCATCAGCCGGGTCAGCGATAACCACGACTTCCCGAAACGGCTGCGACAACATTTGCAACGCCACTAACATTTGACCTGATGCGGTCGGTTGGTTTTGCAGTACCGAAGCCGCCGCTTTCACGGTTGTATCGGCCAAGTCTAAATAGTCTTGTCGACCTAACAGTTTGCCCAGCCGCTGTAAGACAGTGGCTGCCATCGCGTTGCCGCTAGGGACACTGTTGTCGTAAAAGTCTTTATTTCGAGCAATCAACTGCTGCTGATCATCGGCGGTGTAAAAGAACCCACCTTTTGCTTCATCGTGAAAATGTGTCTTCACGGTCTCAATCAAATCAACGGCTCGGTCAATCCAGATCTCGTCAAATGTAGACTCATACAAGGTCACACAACAATCTGCCAGATAGGTGTAATCATCTAAGTAAGCGTCCAGCTTGGCAGTACCATGGCGATAGGTATGCAACAGACGCCCATCTTCGCGGGTCATTTTCTCGAAGATAAAATTGGCCGCGTTCACTGCTGCTGTTAGATACTTGGGCTCTTGCGAAATAGACGCGGCCCTAGCCATTGAATCAATCATCAACGCGTTCCAACTGACCAGAATCTTATCATCTTTGCCTGGTCGAATCCGTTGATCTCGAACTGCAAGCAATTTCAGTTTGGCATCTGACAGTTGTTGAATGAGTGTCGTTTCGTCAATTGGCTTCTCTTCCGCGATGCCCGAAAGCGACTTGGGTAAGTTGAGGATATTGTTCCCTTCAAAATTTCCTTGGGGTGACACATCGTAGCAATCACAGAACAATTGGCCTCGTTCTTCGCCCAATATCGATTTAATTTCTTCCATCGTCCAAACGTAGAACTTCCCTTCTACGCCTTCGCTGTCGGCATCTTCGGTGCTGTGAAAACCGCCCGCTTCGTCGGTCATGTACTTTAATTGATAGTCACAGGTTTCCAGAGCCACGGTCAAATAGTTTGGGTTCTTGGTCGCCTGATATCCTGAGAGATAAGCCCCGGTGAGTAGCCCATTGTCGTACAGCATTTTCTCAAAGTGCGGCACCAACCAGCGCTCGTCGACACTATATCGGGCAAAGCCGCCGACCAGGTGATCATAGATTCCACCAGCGGCCATCTTATCAAGATTCCGCGTCACCATTTCCAGCGACCGGTCTGATTCAGCCTGGCCGATGCGATTCAATAGAAAATGCAGGTCCATCGTATGCGGGAACTTGGGTGCCCTGCCAAAGCCGCCGTTTTCATAATCAAACGCCTGATGCAAGGCCTGATAGGCCTGATCTTGCACTAGTTTAGAATCAAACGAGTCGCTCGCACTCGATTGACCAATCTGCTGCATTCGCTCGGTTAGCATTTCCGATTGCTTAATCGCTTCGTTCGGGCGATTATTCCAAGCATCAAGTACCGCATTCAATACTTGATCAAAACCAGGCATACCCCGCGAAGCAGTTGGAGGCCAATACGTGCCACCATAAAACGGTTTTAAATCTGGCGTCAGAAACACCGACATCGGCCAACCACCACGGCCAGTCAGCATTTGCACCGCGTTCATGTAAATTTGATCTAAGTCAGGTCGTTCTTCTCGGTCGACTTTGATCGAAATAAAGTTCTCATTCAGTTGATCGGCAATCGTTTGGTTCTCAAAACTTTCGTGCTCCATCACGTGACACCAGTGACAGGCCGAGTAGCCTATCGACAGAAAGATCGGTTTGTTCTCAAGCTTTGATTTCTGCAATGCCTCGTCTTCCCACGGAAACCAATTAACCGGGTTCTCGGCATGTTGCAACAAATAAGGACTCGTCTGATCCGCTAAACGATTGGTCATGGCACAGCACAATCATGTGGAAGGTAAGTAGGTCAGGCTATGCCTGACGAGAATTGGTCAACCTCATCAGTTCACCTAGTACCCACCAGTTTACTCATAAACCCAAGCATGCCAACCAGCTAAGGTTACACCCGCAAATGGGTAAAAAAAGCTCCTGTTGTCATAAGAACAACAGGAGCTTGGAACGTATGTAAACGGTGAAGTCTCTACTTTTAGAAACCGAAAGAGTAGTCGGTCGCAATACTTACTTGTGGCACTTCGACAGGAATCGGCTGCACATCAAACGGAATTCCGCTGATTGACTTGGGGGCATATCCTTGCCTGTTGCCAACGACTGAACCTGCTTTATAGGCATTCATAATACGAAGAATTTGAGGATTTATTTCAGTTTTACCATCGGAACGTGGTGTACCTACGTTATTGAAGCTACCGACAGAGACGGTACTTTCAAATCGATCATGGAACACATAGGCTTCAACTCCTTGTTTCCGCAGGGCCTGAGTTAGCGTCTCAGCCTTTTCAGCAGCTTTGGCTAAACGAGAACCAGAGACGGAGTTCATTGCTTCAACTTCCATAATTTTTTTAGGATCGACTTCTACTGCGCCACGAAAAGTGGCAACGCGAACACTGTATTTACCAGGGCAAGTTAGCAAACTATTCTTAGAATCTTTATTGATGCTGATGACCAGTTTACTTGGACCTTTGGGCTTGAAGTAGCCTTCGGGCAATAATGGGTTACGAGAAACAAACGCATGTCCCATCGGGCCTTTTTGTTTCTTCTCTTCGGTTTTAATCATTTTACGCATATAATCACGCAAAGCCTTGATTTGATTTCCCTCAGTCGATAGGCCTCCTCCATTCAGGCACTTTGGCTTTGCTATTTTTAGTTTCTTAAGTGCTGACTGTGCTTCGGAGTCTTCGAAGGACTCGTAATTGCCAACCATGACCGCAATGCTATCAGATTTATAATTATTTCTATGCCGCATTTTTTTAGCGCTGACTTGATTCAAGTTTGAAAATTGATCAAATCCTTTCCCTTCAACCGATTCCGAAAAATCATATGATTGCTTAAACGTGTAAGCCTCTAATCCATAATCTTTGCGGAGCTCAATCACCAAGTCATGGGCATCTTGATCAGCACCTACTCCACTAAATGAAGTGGCCAAAATCATCCAAGGGCCATTCTCTTCTGTTAATTGATATTTTTTATTGGCATCCGCTTCAATCTTTTGAAATGGCATTAATTTCAGCCATGGTGGCACTGCCAAACTTGATTGAACCACGAGGGCCAAGACAAATAAACTAGTCAGTCCAAGTTTTAGATTTCGTTGGTACATCTTCCATTGACCCTCTCTGGGATTCCATCGTAAAGCAAATCTAACGCTTGAAATCATCCAAGCGTCGGAAACACGCGGGCAGAAGTGTAGCAAAACCAGTGCGGGCAATCCAAGGCGAATCTTTTGCTAAAGCGAACTATTTCCCAGAAATAAAACGCTAGCACTGCTGACGAACCAGGCACGACTTAGGGCTGCTTTTTCTCTTCCGCAGACTGAAATTTGTCTGCCATTTTGCCAAAGATATCAAGCTGTATAGAACCGCTGCGTTCTCCTTCGGTAATCATCAATGCCCCCAAGTCAGGGCGTGATTGACAAAAACTGGAAGTTTTCTCGACGCCCATCACATAAAAAGAAGTGGCCAACGCATCGGCTTCCGCAGCAGTGGGTGCAATCACCGTGGAAGCCAAAACACCTTGGGCCGGGTAACCGGTTCGTGGATCGAGAATGTGTCCATAACGGGTTCCCCCTTCGATGAACGATTGATTCGCAGCGCCAGAAGTGCCCAGTGCTTCGTCATGCAAGGTAACTTTCCCGATTCTCAGCATTGGCTTTAGCGGATGTGGCACTCCGATCTCCCAGCCAGACTGCTCGCTGGTCCGTTTGCGTGAACCGCGTGCTACTACACTGCTTGTGCCACCGTGAAGTAAGAAATGTTCAATCTCATCGATCAACATCAAATCTGCACAACAATCGAGCGTGAAGCCTTTGCCGATGCCTCCCAGGTTGATCTCTACCCCTGGCCGGGTGAATTGAATGCTCATGTCGGCTTCGTTTAGCAAAACCGCATCAGATCCGACGCGGGCCAGTGCCTGATTGATCTGCTCCGTTTTCGGAACACGTCCATCTCGAAAGAAGAAGCCCCAGGCTTTTGAGAGTGGCCCTGAAGTGATATCAAAGGCATGCTCGGTCGCTTCGTAGAGTTCCATCGACTGCTGTAGTAGCCGAAAAAAGTTGGCCGCAACCACCACTGGATGCTGGTAGGCAGTTGCATTCACTTGGCTTAGTTCACTGCGGTCGTTGTAAGCCGTTAATTGGTTTTCGAGCGACTCGACAAGGTCAAGTGCTTCAACCGCTTGTTCGGTCGATCCATCGTATTGACCGGCGTTGAGTGAGATCTGAAACTCACAGCCCATCGCTTTCCGGCTGAGTTGCAACAAGTACGATGGCAGCGATTGTTTCGTTTTTTCCTGCGCAGCGGTTTCTTGAGACGATGAGGCTGCTGCCCTTTGCTGCGCATCTGGCTGAGGGAGCTCTGGCTCCTCAATAATCTGCTGGAGTGCCCTGAAGGCAGATTTTCCACGCAAAAAATCACGTCGATTGGACTTGGATTTATCTGTCATAACCGCTTAAAACGTCTAATCTAGGAAGAAATCTTGATCTTTGGCCAATGTGGCAACCTCGCGCTTGCCGAGATCGGAATCATACGAGATAATGTAAGTATAGGTGAAAATCGCTCATTACTCATGTCGGAAAACATTCATGATCTCTAAGTTCACTCAAAAAATTGCCGTGTTGTGCTGTTTGTCGATGTTGTTTGTCAGTTTTGCACAAGCACAGCAAGCGACAAAACGTAGGGCCAAGCCACCCAAGTTTGATTTTACCATATCGCTAATTTTCTTTGACGATGTTTTTTCACAGGGGTTAGTGGGTGAACGACCGGCAGTATTGAGCGAAAGCTTGGTCGCTATCCCGATGACAGGTGGACCTGCGATGACAAATACTGGAGACACCGACAATGCTTCCGCTGGTGGTTCCTCGGATTGGGCAACCATTATTTCCCCGTCCACAATTCAAGACGAAATCAAATCGATCAACACGCGGGTTCAAGAGCTGGTACTTAACGTGCGAAAGTTCAAAGGGGGCGGTTTCTCGGATGCTCGTAACGAGTTCACCGAACTCGCTTTACTGTTTGAAGTCATCTCGAAACATCCAGGCGATGTTCGCTGGAAAGAGTATGCGATCACCTCTCGTGATTTATTTGCGAGAGTCGCCGCCAACTGTAAAGTGGGCACCGATAACTCTTTTAATGAGGCCAAAAATCGGGCCATTGATTTACAGGAGATGGTCCGTGGAGGATCGATTGATATCCGTGAAGGTGAAGCTGATGCTACTTGGGACAACATCGCAGACCGGTCTCCTTTAATGGAACGTCTAGAAATTGCCTATAACGAACGGATCAAACCTTGGACTGCCAGTGAGAGTGAATTCCGCAGCAAAACCTCCGAGATCCTGCACGAAGCCGAAATTATCGCGGCAATTGCACATGCAATCAAACATGAAGGATTTGAGTACTATGACGATGATGACTATGTAGGCTACTGCGAGCTAATGAAGAAGTCTGCACTTGATGTCGTGGCCGCAGTCAAGGCAAACGATGCTGACAAGGCCCGTACTGCTTCAAGCATGATATTCAATTCCTGCTCTGATTGTCACGACGGATATCGATAACAACTCCGTTACATGTTGACAAACCTGGGGACGATAATTTGTTTGCTTGCCCCGCGAGGTACGATGTTGTTGATCGTGACTCGATTAGGCTCGACCGAAATTTCAAATGATTCGCCTGTCAGAGGATTCAGCGGCAAGCTGGTTTCGTCAAATTCCTCTTCAACAGCTATCTGCAAAGCGACCACCCAAGCCAGGTTGCGAGTAAGATCTTGGGCTTGCAACTCATGCTGCTGAAGCAGGTCTTTCATGAGAAACCTCCCTGCCAAGATGGGGTACTTGAAAGTATTGTCTAACGCGATTAATCGGTCTGATTGATCGAGAAACATATTGATTCGCTGATAAAACGGCTTCTGACAGGCAGCAATCGTTTGCCGCATTTCGGTCAAATAAAAGAGCTCATCTCGATTCAGATTTCTACCAATCGCTTTGATCGTTGAATCAAGTTCTCCTGTTTTGCTTAGTGCCTTGATTTCGGCTTTGGTTAATATCGAATGCAAATCTCCATCTCGTACCATCTCGTAGAAATGCAATCCACAAGCTCTATCAGCGATCCACACATCAGCATCTTCTGGCCATTGGTCGAGATGCTGAGTCAACGTATCTCTTAGAGAAACGAGTTGCTGGCGATCAACACGATTCATCGTCATCATTTTTTGAATCGCCAGAAACGCGACCGACCGGCTCTCCGCAGCAACACGTCTCGCATAAGGGTGGGTAGCTTGATTCAGCCTGTGTGAAAATTCTAGGGCGAACACAACAGACTGCATGGCTTGATCCAGTTTGCCTTCTTGTATCTCAATTGCGGCCTGAAAAAGCTCAAGCCTTGCAATAATCAATACAGCATCGGCCCAAGATAAATCGGCCAAAAATCCTTCTTCGATTTCCCACTGCGTATTCCAAGGATCACTTAAACTCTCACGGGCTGCTTTCATAGCTTCGGCATGTTGTTTTAACAGCGATCTGGCCTTCTCTAGTTCAATGGGACTGAAATCAAAGGTCAGACCCGGCATCAAGTTATTGGTTTCGCTTAAGAGATGCTCTAATGAATTTAGTTCCAAAGCCTCACGGATTATTTGGCAACCATCGTGAGTAACCTCTCCTTCAATCTGCGCATTTGCAGTCATGGTTGCTCGCAAATTGGCAGGCAGTGCATTACCCGTCTCAATCCAAGTAAGCTGTTCTTGCAACTCAGGTTCGTTCGTTTGAAGTGTCAGTCGGAGATCCCCATATTCCTGTGCTGTCTCTCTGACAATCGATGGAGCATCGCGCGTACAACCGGCCAACAGAAGTAACGGAACAATCAAGATCGACCAGCGAAGACCGGTAGTCAAACACCGTTGAGAAACCGTGCTGCATTGGCAAAATGGCAAAGGCCAGGTGTCGGTGAAAGGCATCGAGAACTTCCTGTTTACTCGAACTAAATGTTCCGCACGGTGTCGAATGACACAGTATCGATTCATGGATCGTAGCAGAGAATCCCCTACTTCTGGAAGCTTGATTATTACACTTTAATTAATTCAGCTAGGCCGGCTTCTGCTAATTCTGGCCCTGTGACAAACCGATTGGCTTTTGACCATTTTTGAATCAGGTCTTCTTCTACGCCAAATAAGCGGGCCAACAGGCTATCCATTTCTTCGTGCAAGTGCTTATAGTGCCGGACCCACTCGTTCGCTTCAATGAAGCCAATGTTTTCTTCGCTTTGCCATCGCATCGGATGAAACAGCAAAACGCTCCAGGGCGAGACAAACCGCTTTTGACAGGCCGCAAACGGCCAGATTGCCGCTGAGGAACACTCGCCAATCACAATTCCAGTGGCCTTTAGCTTTCTCAAGCGAATCAGCGTCACCAGTGCAGTGGCTGCATACGAGCTGCCGCCAGGCGAGTCAAAATAGAAGGTACACTCTTCATTTTCTGGCACGGCCAAGATCTTTTCGTACAGATCCGCATTATCTTCCCCCAACTCGCCTGCAATGGCAATCTCGATGGGGGAATCCTGTTCTTCTTCAATAGGTTCGCTCATAGTTCGCCTGTTTGCACGTTGATTTGTCAATGATTGTGGAACAAATATAAAATAGTAAGTCTGATCAGCGGTATTGCATCACCACAGATTTTAGGTAATTCAGGCCAATATAACAAACCAACCGTCCATTTGCAGAGAACGGAAGTCGTTTTAGCATGCTTGGCACCAGATTTATCCTCAGATTTCTCTCTATTATTTCAACCTGTTTTTTGATGAATAACGCCTTTTACTAGTGACACCAGAATTAAAAATTAAATGAGTAACGAGCACCAAAAGGTACAGTCAAATGAAAAATCCTTCCTCTAAGATACTTCGGACAGTTTTTTTCGGCAGCATGTTGCTGTTCCTTGTGACGTCCGCTGCAACCGGGATATTCTCCGTAATAACCAATAGCTTCAGTGAAACTCATGCAAGGATCCTGTTCACAACGGTATCACTTGGCGTCTACAGCCTCACCGGACTCTGCTGTTCGTTCAACCTGGATCGCCCCAATTTAATGCTAAAAGTGTTCTCTGCTTTAGGCATTGGGATATCGATTCTTGGTGCGGCTTTTGCAGCATTGACCAACTGGGGGCTGATTACTGACTGGGGAATCGTTCTCCAAGGAAGAGTAATGTTCTTGATCGTTGCTATCACACTTGCCCATATTTCGCTTCTAATGAGGATCAATACGAATAACTTGGCGGTCAATATCGTACGTGGTTGCACAATCGGGGCAATTTTCATGGTCGCACTGATATTATTTGGAATCACCGCAGAACCAAAATTGATTTCAATCTATTCACACAATTTGGCAGAATTCCAGAGATCACTTTGGATGCTCCTCGCGATCTCTGGAATCCTTGACGTACTGGGTACGCTCAGCGTTCCAATCTTACACCAAACAGTGAATAACTCATCGAGAGACTTATCGGATGAATTGAGTGAACAATCTCCCTGAAGAACGAGTCAAAAATTGGTGGAATTACGCCAAGAGGCGATTATTATGGTAGAATAATAGAACGATTTACACTAACTTGGTAAGAGCTACTACTGAGCTTCCTTCCCCCCACAACCGATAATATCCCACGCTTTTGAGGTAAATAATGAAATCTACACTGTTATCCCATGGTCTATTGTCCCTTGGTCTCTGTTGTTCCTTGATGTTCGCTTCTGTGTCTCTGGCAGCGGATGGCGATAAGAAAGAAGAGAAGAAGGCACCCGAGATAAAACTGGCAGATGGGAAAATTATACTAACCGCGCCCAAAGCTTGGAAAGTAATTCAACCGCGAGTGCGCATTATTGACCATGAATTTTCGGTCGAAGCTGCCAAAGAAGACAAAGTGCCTGGTCGAGTCACCATCATGGGTGCTGGCGGCAGTATCGAAGACAACATCGCACGCTGGGTGGGTCAGTTCTCTGGTGCCAAAAAAGCACCAGTTGTCGAAAAGAAGATCGCTGGTCAAACGGTTTACTTGGTAGACATTTCAGGTGGCTATACCGACCGACGTGGTCCTTTTGCCCCTGCAACGAAGTACGAGAACTTCCGTATGCTGGCTGCCATTATCAAGACCGATAAATTAGGCCAATATTTTGTGAAATTCTATGGCCCGGCCAAAACGGTTGAGTCAAACGCAAAGCAATTCAAAGCAATGATTGAGAGCCTTGAAGTGAAATAGGCACAAGCCAATTCAATACAAAAGGAAGACGGGTTTCGTGCCCCTCTTCCTTTTTTCATGCGCCAATGGGAATAATCGGTCGATTTATCTACCTGAAATCTGCTCGATTTTTTCAGGGCAATCTATCGCATCTCGACTACGAGCTATATTATCCTGGCACCGTTATATTAATAAGTAACGGTTGTTACGATTATTTGGATTAGCAGCAAGTCGTTAGAAATAGCGGCAACTGGTAAGAATTGAAGTGGTGCTTGGGCAAGGACTTTAGATCTTGGGTGCCACTGGCTCCGCCAGTGTGAAGTGCAATGAAGAGTTGTTTTTTTACCTAACTACAGTTCAGCACTGGCAAAGCCAGTGGCACCCCAAATTTCACTTAAAGACAGAGACACTCAAATACGCATAACTGCGTTGGATTACGAGCAGATGAAAGTACAACAGTTCTTAGAGCATCACGGGATTACCACCAACCCTTTTGCTGTGGAAGATGCACAGACCGATATGGTTTTCAAAGAGAACTGCATTGAGAGTGCCTATCACCCGGCCTGGCATAAGGTTTATGGAAATCCTGAAGAACCGGCAACTTCCATCGTGTTTGGCGAAAAAGGTGCTGGCAAAACGGCCATGCGATTACAAATCGTGAAGCACCTAGCAAACCATAATCAGCAGCACCCAGACAGCCGTACATACATTATAGAATACGACGATTTCAATCCGTTTCTAGATCGGTTTCAAGAGCGTTTTCGTGGACGAAAAAAACGACCAGAACGCATGCTGAAACAATGGAAGCTCTGGGATCACATGGATGCGATTCTCACGATTGGCGTGACCCAAATGGCGGATCGAATTCTAGAGACCAAACATTCTCACGCCGCTTCCGGTTGTGACATTAGCTCAGATCAACTTAGCCAATTAGACAAACATCAAGCCAGAGATTTACTGCTGCTGATGGCCTGTTATGATCAGTCAACCGCTGAAACTTACAAAACCCGCTGGCAGCAGTTGCGTAAAAAACTGGGTTTCTGGAATCTCGCTTCCTGCTGGCAGTTTGCCGTAGGATCAGGCGTTTCGGCAGCAATCGTGGCGTTAGTTCTGGTTCTAGCTTCCACAGGAAATCAAAAATTGTTGCATCCGATTGCACCCTATTTTATTCTCCTGTTTCTAAGCTGGCTTCCCTGGATTTGGAAGTCGTTGAGTACCGCTTGGAAAGCATGGCGAATTGTCAAACGAGTGCGAGTCGGCAACCGTGAGAAATTCTCACTGTGTAAACTACTCATGAACTTCACTGGGCCACAACTGGCCTCGCAACCTTTGCCTACGCATGATCGAAGTGATGACCGCTATGAGCTGCTTGATAAATTTCAAGGAATCCTCGAAACGCTTGGCTTCACTGGCATGGTCGTGATTGTTGACCGGGTCGATGAACCTCATTTGATTAACGGTTCGCCTGAATTGATGAAATTGTTACTTTGGCCGATGCTCGATAATAAATTCTTAAAGCAACAAGGGATAGGGCTCAAGCTGTTACTGCCGATTGAGATTCAACCTTTTATCGAACGTGAAACCAAAGAGTTTTACCAACGGGCTAGGCTTGATAAGCAGAACGTAATTCCATCATTAGAATGGACGAGTGAGGCTTTATTTGATGTCGCCAATGCCCGATTGGCGGCCTGCTCAGAGGGTGAGCCAAAATTCCGTGATCTGTTTGATAGTTCCATTTCTGATCAGCGGCTATTTGATGCGTTACGATCACTCAGAGTCCCTCGGTCTCTGTTCAAATTCCTCTATCGTTTATTGGTTGCCCATTGCAATACCTACACCGAAAATGAACCTGTCTGGCAGATTTCAAGCCCAACCTTTGAGTCAACGCTAGCAGTCTGTTTGAAAGACCAAGAGGCCTTTGATCGAGGCCTCGGAGCAGGATAATTTACATCGAAGCTAAAATCTGTTGAATTCATATTGACTCAGGTAGACCGATCTGAGAGAGTACCGCTGATCTCGGAAAAATTCCGTCGTCAGACTGAACAAGGATGTTCGATATTTTCAACAAAAGGATGGTCACGATGTTCGCGAAGCACGGTTTATTATTCGCGTTGCTTATTACTTTGCTAATTGGCTGCAACCAAGATAGTACAACTCCTATTAGCGATGCAAATCAGACGCCCTTGGTAGAACCTGTGGTCCAAGATTTGGCTACAATTCAGCCGCTGCCCAATACCATTGCAGCTATCTCTCAGGAACCAAAATCTACTGTGGAAGCCTTTTTAGGTGCCCTGAAGGCGGGTGACAAATTGCTGACCGCTCAGTTGTTGACTTTGAAGGCAAAAGAAGAAAATGCAAAGCATGGCCGGGGAGTGAACCCACCGGGATATGAAACAGCCCAGTTTGAAGTGCAAGATGTTGTCTACTTAACCTCTGAAAAAACTGGGGCCCATGTCACTAGTTTTTGTATTGATACCAATCAGGCAGGTGAACTCCAGAAGTTTGAAATCGTTTGGATCTTGCGTAAGCAAGCAAAAGGTTGGCGAGTCGCAGGCATGGCGACCGAGCTTTTCGCTGGTGAACCTCCATTGGTACTCAATTTTGAAGATCCTCAAGAACTCGTTCGGCAGCAACATACTGCGGAGCAAGAACTTGCGCGAAGAGCAAACACTGCTGGAACCGGAAATATCCAGCAAGCTGGTCACACTGAAACGCCGCATGTTCACACAACACAGCGGATTGAGAGCTCAACAGCCCCTCCTTTGGGACGTTAGCATCTTAAATATACTCGATAATCAAATATAATACGGACCTGGTACAGAAATCAGGTCCGTATTTCTATATACACTAGTCTATTTCTAGTATTTTATGTATCTCTTCAAAACATAAAAAACCACCTAAACCCACCATTTTATCTTGCAGGTGGTTGACTTCACCTGTGAAGGTGATAATTTGATGGTCCTATGCTTCGCAATGCATATCATCTATGCAACCGTTAAATTTTAACAACAGGGCGGTTTGATGCTTGCATAGATAATAGGTGGCTTCCATAAGCTGCTATTTAAGGATTCCCTCGACATCCGTAATGTTCGCCGTCTTAGTCGGGGGGGTTGATTTGGACGGCACCATCGGTGTTTATGTTCCCTATCCCTACCAATCTGGGAAGTTACTGAGGAGAAACTTATGAATCGTATTTTTAGCTTAGGTCTTGCGATGTTTATCGCAATTGTAGGCATCTCTCTAATCAATGGCGAACGTCAAGCTGACGCTGCTTTTGGTTTCAGCGGATGTTCTGGCGCACCTGCTTGTTGTGGTAAAGTTGCAAAATGCAGCGGAGCCGACAAATGCTCAGGTCGCGAAAAATGCTGTGGTTTGTTCGGCAAAAACTGCCGTACCAAATGCACTGGCGAAGACAAATGTTCAGGTCGTAGCAAGTGCTCAGGACGTGAAAAGTGTTCAGGTCGCGAAAAATGCTGTGGCTTGTTCGGAAACAAATGCCGAACTAAATGCTCAGGCGCAGAAAAATGCTCTGGTGGCGAAGCCGCTGCTGAAGAAGCAACTGAAGAAGAAGCAACTGAAGAAGCCGCTCCACCTGCTCCAGCAGCAAGTGCAAGCGTTACCTCTCCAGTTCGATACAACGTTGTTAGCTTCCGTCGATAATCTCGACTAGCGATCACTGCCCCTTTGCCCTGTTAGGGACTGTTGATCACAACAACTTTGCGATTACAAAAGGTCGAGTTCTACCTTAGAACTCGGCCTTTTTTCTTTGATAATTCGCTTCAACATATTGGTTATCTAAGTCTGGCCCAATTACACTGTAAAGTGGACAGCATTTCTTCCTAAACACCCTAGTACATTCTATGAACCAACAACCGACCGATTCCGAAAATATCGCAGGAATTGGTAGTACCGCCAGATCAATCATTTCGCTGCTACTAGCGATTCACTTGATCATTCTATCTGTGCTTCTCAGTGGAAGTTTAGTCGGGGTAGATGGCGAATACCGTAGCGAAATTCAAGCACGACTATTCGGACTATTTAATGTGTATGGACAACCACTGCAAATGGACGTGACTGCGAAGCCTTATTACCTGTATCAAGGTAACCCTCTAGACGACGACCTGATTCTGGCAGTCGATCTTCTGGATGAAGACGGGGAAGTAAGCGAAACCGTTTTACTAGGTTCAGCAGAAGACAACTTGTCTGGTGACCGCAGAAAAATGCGGCTCATTGCCCGAGTAATTGCCAGTGCGATCAGAAACCCTGACTATGAAGCCATGGCTCCCTTGTATGCAAAAAATGTAGGTGGCTTTGTACTAAAAAAGAAAGGGGTCAAACGTGGCGTAATTCGTTGCCTGACCCATGACCCTCTAAGGATCAACTTCGTATCCAGTGATGGTACCACTGAAGAAGACCCCTACGCCGATGTCTATTTCACAACCCATTATGAAGCCGATGTTTGGATTTCAGAGAACGGAAAAGTTGAAATCCTCAAACGAGCATCACAGAGCCAAGTCGCTCCAACAGATGAGGGCTCATAAAAAATGAGGGCTCATAGACCGATGAATATGATTCGCAATTATTATCAAGACTTGACCCAAACCGTGTCCAAAAGCTGGGAAGCGTTTTGGTTTGTTCGTGTTGAAACCAAAACCGTTTCGCTACTCCGGTTACTGGTCGGCAGCATCGCACTGATTTATGCGTTACTGTTTACGATACAGTTAACCGATTGGTATGCCGCGGATGGAATTCTCTCGTCCTCGTTTACCATCAGCATGTTATCGACCGAGGACAACAACTACGCCTACTACTGGTCTCTGCTCTACTATGTCAACACGCCGGTCGAACTCTGGATTTTACACAGCATCGGCCTGCTCGTGATTGGTGCGTTTGCTGTTGGATTTCAAACTCGTTACACGTCGATCGCCGCGTTTATTTTTGTGGCCTCTTATGCACAACGTGCGCCGATGCTGGCCGGTTTAATCGAACCGCTGCTGTGTCCGATGGTGCTTTATTTGTGTTTTGCTCCGTGTGGAAATTACTTTTCGGTCGATGCCTGGCTTCGTGCTAAGAAACAGAAATTGGCAGACCGCAAAGTCGAAGACTCTCTGGGGGCCAATATCACTTTGCGGCTCATTCAAGTCCACCTTTGCATGTTCTATGCCATGATGGCGTTAACCAAGCTCGGCGGCTATACCTGGTGGGGCGGGGAATCAATGTGGTGGCTGATTGCACAAAATCACTCCCCTCTGGTCGATCTACGATTCCTCAGAGATGCTCCCCTGTTCGTCTTCAGTTGGACTCACTTGGTTGTGCTGTTTGAACTCTGTTTTCCACTGCTGATCTGGGTCAAGGTCTTCCGGCCCTTGTTGATTGTACTTTCCATCTTACATTGGATCAGTTTAAGTTTAGTGACAGGCAACTGGGAATTTGGATTGTTGATACTGGCCTTAAATGTGGCCTTTTTCTCTCCAGAATTTGTCCAGAGTTTTCTTGCAAAGCCAGAGAAATCTGAGACAATCAAGGGTAAGGACGCAACTCAGGCTGCTTAAATCCTGCCATTTCGCACAAACCCTACCTTCCCTGCCCACACACCTAAAAGAGAGTTCTCATGTCTCAACTGAATCGCCGCATGTTTCTTACTTCTGCCGCAGTGGCTGGCGCAGCCTTGACTGTTGATACGACGGCAGCAAGTGAGCCAATTGCCAATCGAACTAAACCAAAGTTCAAACTCTCGTTGGCTGCCTACAGTTATCGAAACTTGTTGCAAGGCAACGATGCCCAACTCACCTTGGCTGACTTCATCGACGATTGTGCCAAGATGCAATTAGACGGAACTGAGTTGACGTCGTATTACTTCCCCGAACCGACCACGCCTGAATACTTGCGTGAACTGAAACAACAAGCGTTTCAACAAGGTCTCTCCATCTCCGGAACTGCCATCCGCAATAACTTTGGCTTGCCCCCAGGTGAAGCCAGAACGAAAGATTTGGAACATGTGAAACGCTGGATCGAGTATGCCGAGATTCTCGGAGCACCGGTGATTCGCATCTTTGCCGGACATCATCAAAAAGGGATCTCAGAAGCCGACTCCCATCGCCTAATGGTTGACGGCATGCAGGAAGTTTGCGATTACGCCGGTCAGCATGGCGTCCACTTGGCACTCGAAAATCATGGTGGGCCAACGGCCACTGCCGCCGGTTTGCTCAAGCTGGTTCACGATGTCAAAAGCCCTTGGTTTGGCATCAACTTAGACACCGGTAATTTTCACAGCGAAGACATTTACGCCGAACTTGAGCAAGTGGCTCCTTACGCGTTGAATGTACAGGTCAAAGTCACAGTCTCTGGACCAGACAAAAAGAAACAGCCAGCAGACTTCTCACGGATCGCCAGTATCTTAACCAAGGCCAACTACCGCGGCTTTGTGGTGCTTGAATACGAAGAAAAAGAAGACCCTCGCAAAGAGAGTGCGAAATATATTCAGCAATTACGCAAGGCGTTTGGATAACGGGACTAACAAGAGTTTCAGCATTTGGAGTTACGAATCTATCTTAAGCGCGAAGCGTCAGTTTTGAAGTTGCACTGTTTTAAATTTCGGGTGGCCGCGATGTCGGTTTTGGAAATCGCTGGCCACTCAATCACGTATATTCAAAACGACGTCGGGGTCGACGCTAGTCGATTAGAGGTTAGAGAGGTTTCCTGAATTAGCCTATAAAACGAGTCTCAAACTCCAATTGAGTTCGATGAATTCTTGGCCGCTGTAACCTCTGATGGCCTACGGCCACACCGACGACGTTCCGAATACGTTTGACTCCGAAGCACAGCCAACTACGGAATCATCGGCGGTGCTACCCAACAGTAAACTCTTATACAGAAGTCACTTTCCCCAGTTTGCGAGCAAACGAGGCTACCCGATATACCAAAAAAAGGCCACCTGTTTTTAA
>NVWB01000220.1 GCA_002733575.1 Blastopirellula sp.
TCGACACCGCCACAAAAAAACTAGAAACCGACCTAACCGACCAGCCATATCAGCGGGCAAAACTGCAAGAGACGCTTGGACTCACCTACCAAGCCCTCGGTCTTCACCAGCAGGCCATTTCACTACGAGAGCAGGTGCGGGACTACCAGCTCGCCACCGTAGGCTTAGAACATCCCGACACACTAGGGGCGTTAAACAATCTGGCAACTTCCTACTTCGGTGCTGGCCGCCAGGACGATGCGTTGGAGATGCGTGAAGAAGCGATGAAGCTCTTCCGAAAGGTAAGCGGCCCAGAGCACCCAGACACGCTAATGGCATTAGCCAATCTGGCGACTTCCTACGCTTCTGCCGGTCGCCAGGATGAGGCGTTGGAGATGCGTGAAGAAGTGCTGAAGCTCCGACGTACGGTAAGCGGCCTTGAGCACCCTGACACGCTAGAGGCGTTAGCCAACCTGGCGGTTTCCTACGCTTCTGTCGGTCGGCTGGACGAGGCGTTGGAGATGCAAGAAGAAACGCTGAAGCTCCGCCGTGAGGTAAGTGGATCAGAGCACTCAGAAACGCTCAAGGCGATAAACAACCTAGCTTTATCCTATGCTTCTTCTGGTCGCCTGGAAGATGCGACTTCATTGTGGGCGGAGTCTTCTGCCAGTAATTCTGAAGACACAATTCTGGCCGTGCAAGTCGCTGTCTTGCAGACGTGGTTCAATAAGGAAGCGGACTATTTGGCCACGAGTAAACGGATGCTAGAGTGGGAAAAAGAGGCAAAGTTGTCTTTGGACTTCAGTTCCATCGCTCTAATTGCCTGCTTACGCACTCCTGACGAGAGTAAGGTAAGGGTTTCGGCTCTTGACCTTGCCCGAAAAGGAGTAGATACGGGGAAAGATTCTCCTTATTTATTTTACTTCCAAATGGTTCTTGGTATGGCCGAGCATCGAAACGGTAACTACACACAGGCTGACGAAACCTTGGCCGGTGCCGTAACTCTAGCAGCCAGCTTCGAAAATAAAAAGCTCCGCTCCCGAATAGAAACCACAGCCAACTTCTACCGCACAATGAGCCTCTTCCAGCAAGGCAAACCAGACGAAGCCCGCACGCTGTTCACTGCCACCGAAGCGAAAATGAAACCGCTGCCTGCCGACGAAAAGAACCCATTTGTAAACGATGAAAATCACAATGACCTAATCATGTGGCTGGCCTACAAGGAAGCCAAAGCTTTGCTTGCCGAGTTTGGCACACCGGGTACTACTTCTGATCCTGACGAAGAGAGTTCGCCTAGTGAGAAGGCACCGACAGAGTAATTCTAGCTGAAACGTCTTTGGACTCTATTTTTCTTTGAGACAAATGATATCCGCGTACAACAGGTTTTCAGCACTGAGCCAAGGAGCCTGAAAACCTTGTATTGGAGAGGTAGATACCCAGAAATTGGAACCAGCAGGAGTGAAGATAAAAAAAACGACGCGCTAGACGCGGGGGGGGGGTACGCATGCTGTTATAATAAGCAGCATGCCGATCCAGGAGTGGTTCCAGCGTCTTGACAACCCAGAACACTTCACACACAGAGTGAGTTCTCGTGCTGAAATCAAAACTACTATCAGTCGATCAGCGTCAATAAGGTATTAAAATCATCATGAATCTATTCCATTTTAGAACATTCGTTGTTCTGTTGTTGGCAAATACTTCCGTCGTTCTCGCTGCTGCTCAACCGCCCAATATCGTCTTCGTACTTGCCGACGACCTCGGTTACTCTGATGTCGGATTCAACGGCCAGCGTTTCTACGAGACACCAAACATCGACGCGCTCGCCCGCGACGGCATGATCCTCTCAGACTTCTACTCTGGCGGACCCAACTGCGCCCCGACACTCGCCTGCATCAACACCGGCATGTACACCCCGCGTCACAAACTATACACGCCTGGCGGACAGGCGAAGGGCGATGTGAAGTTGATGCGGTTCGCCGTCCCGACTAAGGGGCAGGAAGATCCGGTCTACAACACGATAGATTCAATGCGCAATGTCATCGACGGTTCACACACGTCGATTGCCGAAGTCTTGGGCAGCGCGGGCTACGTCTCGGGGCGATTTGGCAAGTGGCATTTGGGCGATGATTTGCAGGGATTCACCGTTTCGTCTGCCAACGGCAAGCCGGGCGTGGTCGGCAAGAAATTCTACGGCAACATCGACGTGGCCGAGGATCCAACCGACGCGGCGGTGGAGTTCATCGAGCAAAACAAGGAGAAGCCGTTCTTTCTGTACGTGGCCCACTGGGACGTACACGGCCCGCTTCGCGCTCGCAAGCAGGTGGTCGCCAAGTACAAGAAAAAGCTCGAAACCTACTCTGACGACGGCGTCTGGGAATGGAACCCGACCTACGCGGCCATGCTCGACGCAGTAGATACCTCCGTTGGTCGCATCCGCGCGAAGATCAAGCAAGCGGGCCAGGAAGACAACACGCTGTTTATCTTTACCTCCGACAACGGCGGAGCCTCGGGCGCCACCACCAACCGCCCGCTTCGCGGCGCCAAAGGGGCCTTCTTTGAGGGCGGCATCCGCGTGCCCACCTGCGCCGCCTGGCCGACCGTGATCAAGCCCGGCACACGCAGCGACGCGGCGCTCACTAGCGTCGATTTCATGCCGACCTTCGCCGAACTGGCTGACGCCTCGCTGCCTACGAATCAGCCGGTCGACGGGCGTTCCTTCACCAAGGTGCTTCAGGGAAAGACTGACCTTCAGGACCGGGCCATCTTTTGGCACTACCCGCTCTACCTCACCGGCTCTAGCTACAACAAAGTCCTGCCGGTCTACGGCACAGACAAGATGAATTGGCGTGCCGTCCCCTCCTCCGTCATCCGCAAGGGCGACTACAAACTCATCTACTACTACGAGTACGACAACTACGAGTACGACAACTACAAGCTCTTCAACTTGCGTGACGACCTCTCTGAGAAAAAAGATCTCGCTCAGAAGATGCCCGAAAAGGCGAAGCAACTCCACGCTGAGTTAATGGCCTGGGTCAAGGACACCAACGCACCCGTCCCGACCAAACCCAATCCAAAATTCGCCCCGTAGGTTCTGCTGTGCGTGACGCACTCCGCCTCTTGGCATTCCAAGAGTGCAGACGCGTTCGACGAAACATGTGGTTTACTAGCGTCTTCGTGCTGTTTTGAACTGGAGTAATTTGATGCGACAAAACTGTCAAGGTATGGGAAAACGATTCGTCATCGCATTGTCGTTGTTCCTTTCAGCGATATTTTCATGCCACGCTGATGAGTCGCGGCCCAACATCCTTTTCTTTTTCGCAGATGATCAGCGCCACGACACGCTGGGATGTGCCGGGCACAAGATTGTAGAGACGCCGACGATCGACCGACTCGCAAACAGCGGGGTGCGCTTTGAGAACATGTTTGTGACCCGTTCGACCTGCTGGGCGAGCCGGACCACGATCCTGACAGGCTTGACCTCGCGCTCGTCGGTTGAGCCGGATCGATCCGATAGAGTCAAGCCGGAAGCGCTCACCGAAATGTTTCCGGACTTGCTGCGGGATGCCGGCTATCGGACAGGGCTCTTTGGGAAGTGGCACGCCAAAATGCCAAAGGGTTTCAGACCCGAGGACCATTTCGACGAGTACGAGAAAATCTTCCGCAATCCCTACTTCAAAACCATGCCCGATGGAACGCGTCGGCACACCACAGAGCTGATCGGAGATCGCGGGATCGAATTCCTGAAAACTCAGCGAGGCAAGAAACGTCCTTTCTGCCTGAATCTTTGGTTCAACGCCGGCCATGCCGAGGATCGCGATCTCGTACCGGGCATCGGGCACTACCCGTGGCCCAGGGCGATGGATGGAAAATACGAGGACGTCACGATTCCGGCGCCACGCTTGTCTGCTCCGGAGATCTATGAGTCGCATCCGGAGTTTTTCAAAAAGTCGAACCATCGCGAGCGGTTTCACTGGCGTTGGGACACCCCCGAGAAATACCAGGCGAACATGCGTGCGTATTTTCGGATGCTAACCGGGATCGATCACGTGATCAACCGAGTGTTACAGACGTTGAAAGAAGAGGGCCTCGCGGAAAACACGATTGTTGTCTACGCTGCGGACAATGGGTACTACATGGGCGATCGTGGCTTCGCCGGCAAGTGGTCGCACCACGAACAATCGCTGCGGGTGCCGCTGGTGATCTACGATCCCCGGCTGCCGGAAGAGCTTCGTGGACTGACTGTCGACACGATGGCGCTGAACCTCGATCTGCCGTCCACCTTTCTGGATTGGGCCGGCGTGCCAGTTCCGGCCAGTTACCAGGGCACTAGTTTGAAACCAGTGATCGAAGGCGAACCCAAACCAGAGGGATGGCGCAAAGACTTTTTCTGCGAACATTTTAACCCACGTTACTCAATGTCCTGGGAAGGCGTGCGGGGGCAGCGTTTCAAGTACGCCCGGTATGTGGATCAAGAGCCCGCCTTTGAGTATCTCCACGACTTACAGAACGACCCGAGCGAACTCATCAATCTGTCAGGCAACGCGGAGTACAGGGCGATACTGAAACAAATGCGGCAGCGGACGGATACCCTAGCCGAAGACTACGTCAAAGCATTGACTGCAACTGTTTCTCCGTCCAAGAACCCAGGAAACAGCGACGCAAACCCACGAACGAACCAATAGCGAATCCCACGACATGAAACGATGTATCAACGTGACACACTGGGCTCTTCACATCGCCCGAATCTTTTGGCCACGCATTGCCGCGATGAAATGGTGAGGGTATGCCAACGCACGCCGGATTGAATACGGAAGACGGCACACGTCCGCAATTCTCTCATCAACTCCATAGGTTTTACGACACACACCGTTAAACGACCGAATTACGATTAAACAAATTGCGACTGATAAAGCAGTGACAACGTGGCGTTTAAAATATGAGAGTTCCTTTCGGAGAGATCGGATCACTTGTGCTTACGATAAAGGGCCGCTGCTACGCCGAGTTTGGTGGCTATATCCTGCTATATTCGCCCAGCGACCTTCGGTGTGAACATCCTTCCACTAGTTTAGTTGGAATCGTGTCGCGATTCCCCAGATATTCAATAAATCAATCATCATAATCGCATGCTAATTCAGATTACAATCATAGTAATTGACCTACAGTCTTGGCTGTATTAAGTTCGTCTTGATTGACAGCCACATCTTTGAGTGGAATGAAAATCACTAAATTGAACTGCCTAGAGTCGCTGGACTCTCACACCGTTGTGAGGCGAAGGGCAAGTATTTCATCTTTTTGGATTCTTTTTTAAAAAAGTTTGTCTGGAACTGTCTGCGTTGGTACTTGGGTATATGGAGAACCATAAATTGAACAAAACGCCTCTTATTCAGCAATACATCCAGTTTCGTAGCGAATTCATGGGCTACCTGTATGCCATCACACGTGACGCCGAACTGTCGGAAGAAGTTTATCAGAACGCGGCGGTCGTGGTCATCGAACAATCAGATAAGCCCGAAGAGATTCGTGATTTTCGCGCATGGGCGAAAGAAGTGATTCGTCGGCAAGCCTTGCACGCCATTCGTGCACGGGCCGTTTCAGCAAAACATGTTCGAGCAATATCTCCTGAGCTTCTGGATGTCGTTTCCGACGCTTTCTTGCATGACGATTCGGCGTCTTCCCTCGTCCGCGAAGAAGCTAAGGCCCTGAATCAATGCCTAGACAAACTGCCTGATGAAAAGCGTGAGCTGGTCGCCATGCGGTACGAGGGCTGCTCCACCTTCGATGATATCTCGGATCATGTTGGTTCCACGCCTGCTGCCGTTCAACGTGCTCTCAGCAGGATCCGAAAAATGTTGCACGGATGTGTTCAGCGACGAATGCGACTGGCAGAGGGGACGTCATGACTGACAAATCAATGAATCAAAAAGCCATCGAGCAACTCATCATCGGCCATTTCGATGGCAGCCTGAGCGAGGAGCAGGAAAAAGAACTCGCCGAAGCGATGGGCACATCGACGGCTTCGAAGCAGCTGTTTCTGTCGTATATGCGAATGGAAGGACGACTACATTCGCTTGGCCGTGACGGTTTTCTACGTGAACCAGCTGCCGAGCCTCAAGAGATTGTCCAGCAACCCACCGACATCTGGCCAGTTGTTCCGAGTGTCAAACAGCGTTCGCTTTCGATGCGTTCTCGTTTTTGGGCGGCGTCCATGTCGTTGACTCTCTGTGCAGCAGTAGTTTTGATGCTTACTTCGGGATTGTGGCCATCGCGGGTTGATGCAAGCAGTGTGCTACAGAAAGCGCAGCAGGCTGCTGCAGAAATGCTTGAACGTACCAACCGACTGATTCTGTCCTATCCCGATGGCGAAGGCGGAATTGAAACGCAAGAGTTTACGATCAATATTCGGAGTGGAGGCCGATTTGTGATTCGGCCAGATGATGGCAGTTATGTGATGGGATGTGACGGAACAAACTGTTGGGCTACCCATACAAGCGGACCAGTTTGGGTGACAAGCGATTTTCTATCTCTTGCTCCAGAGTTGCAGCGAAGAATTCCCAACCGAGGGCTGCTGCGTCTTGTCTCTTCTCCCGAGGAGCTTCTACTGCTTGATATGCCTTCTCTGCTTTCGCTGATTGAACGGGAGTATCAAATCGAACTGATTGACTCGGCTGATACTACGATGCATCATGTTCGTGCAACTTTGCAATCTGGTAAACGCACCAATCCACAGGTCGTTGACTTCTGGGCGAACGCAGAGACTGGTGTGATACTCAGATTAGAATTGGAGTGGCCCAGTCGCAGACCGTCTCAATTAAATTCCGTTGATCCACCCACATCGCCTGATCGGTGGCATTACTACTTTGAATTGATTGATTCACCCACGTTATCTGACAATTGGTATCACTATTCCGAACACGCGCCCAACAGGCAAGTTAAGCGTGTGAAAGCCAAGAAATCTGAATGACAAGTCAAAAGCCTTCTCATTGTGCTGTTCTTTTTAGGCATAGCATTTGAGAAATACTGAAAGAAAAGTGTCTGACTTTAACCGAATCTGTACTTAGTGATAGCAGGCAATGCTCCTGCTTTTCAACTACCTACACAGTGTAAACTTCTCGGAGAAAAATTCAATGAAGAAACTTAGTACCGTAATTTTAGCTTACTTAATTGTTGTGTCCCTTGTTGGGGCATCTCATGCAGAACCGAACGAACAGCTATCGAAGAAAGTCTTGGAGTTTTATCCCCAAGCAGACACCAACGGCGATGGCAAGCTGAGCCAGAAAGAGTTCAATGCCGCCCGCCAACAGTTCCAAAAATCCAGGCAGGGCAATGCGCGCCCAGCCGCAGCAGCGCAAACGAAGCTGGTATTCGATCCCGGATGGGAGAAGGATGAATTTCCGCCGCACGCGGTCAGTCTCAAAACGCCTGAGGAGATTATGGAGATCTATAAGAGCGGCCCCGCAGGCCACTCTGCGGCTGCGAACGACGCCCCTTCCTTTCCCAAGCCTGCCGACGGCGTCATGCGCATCGTGGGGACGGGCCACAGCTTCATGAAGCCCGGCTACGAGACCTTACCCCTCATCACCCAGGCCGCCGGCTTCGAGCAGCCCCTGTGCCTGCATACCGGCGGCGGCGCCACCGGCAGCGCGCACTACAAATGGGAGCAGGAAAACGGCATCTTCAAATTCGACGGCAAGCCCCCCCTGCCCAAGCTCCTGTCTGCTATTTCCAACGCGGAATGGGAGGCGATGATCTGGGGACCCTACGCAGATAACCCGAAATTCTACACGTGTTGGATCGATTTCTGCGAACAACACAATCCCGGCATGAAGTTCTTTCTCTCCGACGCCTGGCCCGCGCCGGGTCAAGTTCGGATGGTCTTCAATCTTAAAGAAAATCCGGAATCTGAAGCGTTCTTCACCGAGGCGGTCTATGATCAACTCAGCGCCCACGCGAATGACGGTTTTGGAAGCCTCGTGAAAACGCTGCGTGAATCAACCGACAAAGTATACATCCTGCCGACGCATGCCGCGATGACAGAGGCCGCCAAACGCTTCATCCGAGGCGAGCTTCCCGGCATCGAAGGCCTGTATAAGGTCATTGGCGGAAAAGAGCGTTCTATCTGGGCAGACAAAATCGGCCACTTGAGTCCCGGCTTCGACCGCCTGGAGGGCTATGTCTTCTACGCCACGCTCTACGGTAAATCCCCTGAACTCATTTCAGAGCCCATCAAGTTCAACAAGTCCCCAAGCTTCCTCAGCGCCGACCTCGACAAAATTTTCCGCGAAATCGCCTGGAAAGCCGTAGTGGAACACCCGCTCTCCGGCGTCACAGATGAAAACAAGAACGGCATCGGCGATCATCTGGAATAGCGATCCATTGGAGTGTTGCCTCAACAGTTGCTTTTACGGCTCATAAGTGATGCCGCCGGGCGGAAGTCATACGAAATTGTCTTTAAATAGGAAATATCAGATCATGAGAAATATCCACACTCAACCTACTCAATGGTTGGCCGCTTTAGTTTGTGTCTTGTCGCTGTTTTCAACGACTCTCTTTGGGGCGGAAAAAAAACCTACCCATTCACATGTATCCTATGGATCAGAGGACCGACAATGGCTAAATCTTTACTTGCCGTCTGCCAGTGAACCTGCCCCGGTCTTTATTTACGCCCATCATAACGGGTCGACCGCAGACGATGTTATTACTTCTTGGGCTGATCCTACGGTGGCAGCAGGGACTGCGATCGTTAGTTGGGAATCCATTGCAAAAGTCAAATCACGTTCCGATGGAGTAACCTGCGTTGCTGATGCCGAAGTGATGTTCGCATGGGTTAAGGGTAATGCCGCTAAATATAATCTTGATGTGAATAACATATTTATTGGCGGACAATCGCGGGGAAGCTTTGTGAGCTGGGGATTAGCATACAGCCAGAAAGCAGGCATTGTAGGAATTTATATGGGACAAGCGCTGCCAGGAAACACTTTTGATGATCGATTTTTGGAACCGATCACTGTGAAAGCTCCCCCAATATTCCTGGCGTATCGGAAAGAACCCGGAGTTGTTGGAGATATTCATGATCCTGAAAATGGCCTAAGGGTTGTAGACCGTTATAAAAAACTCGGTATTGGTGATAGAGCTGAATTAGTCCATAGCCTTAATGACACCGGTAATAATCAAGTCATCCAATTTCTTCCTAAGTTCGTTGAATCGGTAATCGACGTTAAGCAAACAGAGTAAACCTACCGTTTCATAAAACCTGAGAAATATCACCTCTTATCTCGATATCCCCACGCAAAGGAAACACTAGCAATGACTGACCAACCGGACACGACCAACATGAACGAATCAAACGATCACCCCGGCGGTTTGAACCGCCGCGACCTTCTTAAGAACGCTGCCGCTGCCGCCTCTGGACTGTTGCTTGCAACTGGCGAGGCCACCGCGACGTCGGACAAGGGCAACCAAGTTCAGATCGAAAACACCAAGCCCGGTACTCGCGACTGGATGCTCACTAAGACTCGCCAGCTCCCTGGGAAAATAAACAAAATCCTTAAGGACGGGCGTTGCCCGTGGATCGAGGGTTATTGTTCCGCCAACAGCGTGTTGGCGGGTGAGACGCTGCAAGTCATGGTGAACACGAATCCTGTCTCGGATTTCAAGTTGGAGATTTTCCGCACTGGTTACTACAACGGAGACGGAGCTCGCCTGATGAAGAGTTTCGATTCCCTTAAGGGCAAGACGCAGCCCGACCCAGCGGTGGGTGAAAACTATGTACGGGAATGCAATTGGGAGCCTTCCGTCGAATTCGAGATACCTTCCGATTGGCTGAGCGGCGTTTACCTGGGAAAACTGACGGCGGAGAAGGAGAATATACAGAGCTATGTCATCTTCATCGTGCGCGATGACCGACCCTGCGATTTTCTGTTTCAATGCAGTGAACTGACGTGGAGCGCTTACAACCGTTGGCCTGCCGACTTCTCTATTTATACCGATCACCCAGGATTCAAGACCACGGGTGCTCCCAGCGGAACGGTGAGCTTCGATCGTCCCTACGGCTTGTTCACGCACCCCGTCAACAAGCACAAGATGTCCGGTGGTTCCGGAGAATATCTGCCCTGGGAGTTCCCACTAGCGTATTGGATGGAGCAGCAGGGATATGATGTGTCCTACATTTCCAATATTGACACGCATGCCGATCCAAAAGGATTGCTACGCACCAAAGGGTTCATCTCGGTGGGGCATGACGAGTACTGGTCGGTGGAGATGTACGACAATGTACTCAAAGCCCGCGATGCAGGCGTGAACTTGGCATTTTTTGGCGGCAATTCCGTTCTCTGCGTCGTTCCGATGTTAGCCTCCAGCGATGGAACGCCCAACCGGGCTGTACGTCGCGAAGGTTGGTTTATGCCCATGCCTAAGAAAATTCCGGAAGCCCAAAAAAGACAGATGCAAAACCAGGAAGGCTTTGAATTTAATATGGGTCCCGATGGCGCTCAGCTAATGGGCGGACGACTGGATCACCAACAACCCAGCGGACGCGGCATGGGCGCGGGCGATTGGACCTGCGCGATGCCAGAGCATTGGCTTTTCGAGGGTACGGGAATGAAGAAAGGGGATTCCGTAAAAGGCCTCCTTGGCTGGGAGTGGCATGGAGCGCCGGCGATGGATCTTCCGGGGATGAATATCGTCGCGGAGGGAGATGCCACGATCAAGGGTAGAACGGTGGGACACTACTCCTCGACGCTCTACGATGGCCCCAAAGACAACGTAGTGTTCAACGCCTCCACCATCTGGTGGGCCAACGGATTGTCGAGCCCTCCGGGTCATGTCAATCCATCAAGGCATGGGGTGACTCAGCAAGGGGTCGATCCACGCGTACAAAAAATCACCCACAACCTGTTCCAACGTATGATTTCCTAATGTATTGGATTGCAATGAAAACTAATATACAACTATCGATACTCGTTCTTTCTGCCTTACTCTTTTGCGTAGTGGGGAACATTAGTGAAGCAAAGGACTCTAGCCAGGGGAACTCGAAGCCCAATGTATTGTTCATCGCTATCGATGATTTAAACGACTGGACGGGCATGCTGGGGGGCAACCCTCAGGCCAAGACGCCCAATATGGATGAACTGGCTGCTCAAGGCATGGTATTCACCAACGCCCATTGTGCGGCGCCTGCTTGCGGGCCTTCAAGGTCTGCAATTATGAGCGGCATCAGGCCGTCGACTTCAGGTAATTACATCAATAAAAGTTCGCTCATACACAACCCGATACTTAACAACTCGGTTTTACTGCCTGAGTTTTCTCAGCAGAATGGCTACTATGTATGCGGTGCCGGAAAACTGTTTCACGGCTACCATTTTAATTATGAAGTAAAAGGGCGGGGCTTTGATGAGTATTACCCGAGCAAGGAGCAGGATCTTCCTCCCTGGGAGTTTAAGTTTTCCCGGCCTTTGCCTTTGAGCGGGATTAATATGGGCCGAGCGAACGACTGGGGCCCTTACCATCCGGACATTACAATCGAAGATACCTGCGATGGAAAAACCGCAAAGTGGGCAGAGGAGAAACTGCTTGGGGGTGAGCTGAAAGAACCCTTCTTCTTGGGCGCCGGTATCTTTGAGCCGCACTTACCCAATTATACGCTCCAAAAATATTTCGATCGGTTCCCTATCGATGAAATCAAGCTGCCGGAAGGCTACAAAGAAAATGATTTGGATGATGTGCCCAAGGCTCATTCGAAGATGGCCCATAATCCGTGGCTTAAGAAGATCAGAGCTGGAGGACAGTGGAAGCATGCGATTCAGGCTTACTTGGCATGCACTGCGATGGCGGACGACCTGGTTGGCCAGATCGTCAGGGCGCTCGAAAAATCAAAGTACGCCGACAATACAATTATTGTGTTGTGGAGCGACCATGGCTTTCAGCTTGGCGAAAAAGAGCGTTGGGCAAAATACTCGCTCTGGGAAAGGGCTACGAGGGTCAACATGGTCTGGGTGGCGCCGGGCGTGACTAAGCCTGGTTCGACCACCGCCAAGCCGGCGAATCTGCTTGATATTTATCCGACACTAGCCTCCCTGACCGGGTGCAAGCCGCCTGAAGGACAGCTAGAAGGGAACGACCTCTCTATATTAATGAAGAATCCTGACGCTGCATGGGACAAGACTTCTGTAACCACATTCGGGTACAAAAACTACGGCGTTCGATCTGAGCGATATCGATATATTGTCTACGAAGACGAAACCGAAGAGTTGTACGACCACACGAAGGACAAGTGGGAATGGAAAAACCTCGCGGACAATCCTAAATACGCGGCGATTAAAAAGAAGATGCGTAAAGAGATTCCCACTCATCATGAACCATCCGGCGTTACGTATGTACCGCCGAATCGCAATCGTTAGGACCAATAGATAATTAAGGAAACATCCAGAAAGACTCAAGCGATTCTAAACGCAGCATCCATCGCCGTGATTTGCTCAAAGGGGCCACTGCAGTGGGCTTGGGTTTGTCGGCATTCTCGAATCTCCCAGCAGAAGCCGCTAAATCTGCAACGACTTCCGGTTCGGATGTGATACGAAAAGAAAACGCCAAATCCGGTACGCGGGATTGGATGCTTTCTAAGACCGATATCACTGCCAACGAGCCAGTAGAGTTGTGGCGTTCCCCGCGAATCGAGGGCTACTGCTCTGAGACGAGTGTGAGCGCTGGCGACACGCTCAAGGTGATGGTCAGTACAAATCCAGTCTCCGAATTCAGTCTGGATATTTATCGCACGGGTTACTATGGCGGTGATGGCGGGCGGTTCATGAAACGCTTTGATTCTGTACAGGGCAAGACGCAAGCCGATCCGTCCGTAGGCGAACGTCGTCTGCGTGAATGCAAGTGGGAACCGTCGGTAGAATTCGAAATACCCAGCGATTGGCTCAGCGGTGTCTATCTCGGTAAACTTACCGAGAATAAAGACGGCGTGCAAAGCTACGTCATCTTTATTGTGCGTGATGATCGCCCCTGCGATTTGCTATTCCAGTGTAGCGACATGACCTGGTCCGCCTACAATAGCTGGCCCACGAACGAGTATTCTCTTTACCACAACACTGCGAATGGCTACACGGGATATAAGAAAAGGAAAAAGTGGAGCACCAACCCGAAAGATAGCGGGTGGGTCAGTTTTGACCGCCCCTACTCGCAGTTCTGCCAAGATCATCTTGTCAAATTTCCCAATTCAGTAGGTTCAGGCGAATTTCTTCTTTGGGAGTTCCCGCTGTCCTATTGGATAGAGCAACAGGGCTACGATGTGTCGTATATCTCGAACGTGGACACGCACGTTAATGGCCCCGGCCTACAGCGTGCCAAGGGCTTCATCTCCGTGGGCCATGACGAGTATTGGACGCGGGAGATGTACGACAACGTCAGTGCCGCCCGCGATGCAGGTGTCAACCTTGCGTTCCTAAGTGGTAATTCGGTTTGGGGCATGGTTCCGTTGCTTTCTTCGGCTGAGGAACAAGAACATCGGATATTTAGCCGCGGAGGTGTGTTTGTCGGTGAAATACCCTGGGAAAGTCTTAGCGAGGCGGTAAAGCGGAAGGCCAAGGAGACGATTGGTCATTTCCCAACGGGGCCCGATGGGGCGCTGCTCATGGGAGGACGAATGGGGGCGAATTCGATTAGTCCCACCGGTGGCCCCTGGACCTGCGCCAAGCCCGAACATTGGCTGTATGAAGGCACCGAAATGAAACAAGGCGACGAGGTGCAAGGCCTGATTGGCTGGGAATGGCACAGCTATCCCGCCAAGGAACTTCCCGGTCATGAAATCTTGGCCGATGGCATCCCAATGAAAAACGGAAAACCCAAGGGGCCTCATATGGGGACGATTTACGATGGCCCCAAGAACAATGTGGTCTTCAATGCCGGGACGATTTGGTGGGCACAAGGTTTGTCATCACCTCCGGGTCACGTTTTACCTGGTAAGACGCAAGGGCCAGACCCGCGAGTGCAACGAATGATGGCGAATGTGTTTGATCGGTTTATTTGCTAACGCTCATCTCTGTAGGCCAGAGCTTACCCTGGCCTACAGAGACTCTCTAAATGGATAAGGCAACATTGAAATGAAAATCCTAACAACAACCATCACAGCAATTTTGCTGATACAAAGCGCGGCCGGCGCTCAAGAACTGCGGCGGGAAAACTCGCCCGCTCGGCCCAATGTCCTGTTCATAATCTGTGATGACCTGAACGATTCGGTGGAAGGCATGGGTGGGCATCCACAGGCAAAGACCCCGAATTTATCACGGCTTGCAGGTGAGGCCATCCGGTTCACCAATGCTCATAGTGCAGCGCCTATATGCGGGCCATCGAGAGCAAGTCTTTGGACAGGTATCTATCCCCATAATTCCGGCTTTTACGGCCATAATCAGAATTCGAATCGATGGCACAATAACCCGACCCTGAAACACACCAAACCCTTCTTCGAACATTTCGCGGATAACGGATACCGTATATACGGGGCCGGTAAAATTTTTCATGATAATCATAATACGGAGCCTTTATTCAACAGGAGCGACGGCCTTGGCGTATTCGGAAACGGTCAGGAATATGGTCCTTTTGCCTATTCGGGCAATGATTCTATGGGGATCAGTAAAGCCCTGCGCGCACATCCGGTTATCCCGAAGCAATTCGGGATAACCGGATTCAATTCATTTGCCTCAATTGAAAATGTTCCCGAGGTCATGCCTGATGAGGAGAATGGAATCGATGGGTATAAAGGCTGGATCTTGATTAAGGGTCGCAAACCCTTACGCTACAACACGGAGCAGGACAGGGATCCTTTGCCGGATGAGCTAACCGCAGATTTTGGGATTAACGTACTTCAGCAGGATCACGACGAGCCCTTCCTCATTACCCTGGGTATCATAAGGCCGCATGCTCCATGGCATGCGCCCCAGTCCTATTTTGACCTGTTCCCCTTGGACGAGATCAAGAAGCCCCCCTACCTTGAAAACGACCTGGATGACTGTGCAGAGGAACTTTGGAAGTTTGAACTGGACGATGGGAAGGTTGTAAGAAACTATGGGATGTTTAGGTTCCAGGCTCTCCAAGATTCTTACGAGGGGGACGAAGGATGGCGGAGGTGGATGCAGGCATACCTGGCTTGCGTGGCATTTGCTGATGCCCAAGTCGGCCGCGTCCTTGAAGCACTTGACCAGAGTCAATATGCCGACAACACCATCGTGGTTGTAACCAGTGACCATGGGTTCCACATGGGTGAAAAGGACCAGATATTCAAGAGGACCGTTTGGGAGGAATCGACGCGTGTCCCCCTGATCATCCGGATGCCGGATGGAAGAAACAAGGGGAAGCAGTGCAGTCATCCTGTAGGCTTGATCGATCTTTACCCCACCCTGGTTGACCTGTGCGGTCTGACCGAACAAACGTATCGAGATGGGGGCCAGAAGCTTGACGGTCACAGCCTCCGACCATTCCTGAAAGATCCTGAGAACGGGTCCTGGAACGGAGCGGATGTCGCATTAATCGCAATCGAGGCGGGTATCTCAGTGGAGCAAAATGTTCCTGCAAAAGTTGATGACCAGCATTTCTCTGTTCGTTCAAAGGATTGGCGCTACACATTGACCCGCAAAGGGGATGAAGAGTTGTATGATCACCGCACGGATCCAAACGAATGGCACAACCTGGCTGACGATCCTGCATTCTCAGAAATGAAGGCGACGTTGAATGAATCTCTGTTGTCATTAACAGGCAGGGCCAACTGATATCCATTAAACGAAAATCGTTTTTATCACGTATTATCCAGCAAAAAGAAAAATAAGATGAAAAAGACAAAACTGACGAGAAATCGGATGAACGTGACAACCAGCCGCTTCAGTCAACAACGATGGCGAATTTGGCTCCCCCTTCTTGCATCTCTGGCTGTGAGCCTGCCCGTTTTCGGAGCAGAGGTAAATCTGCCTGATGCAACGGATCTGATTTCGCATGGCGTGACACAGGCTCAACTCGATGGGCTTGACGCCATCATGCTTAAGGCCATTCAGAAAGGGACGATCAAGGGGTGCTCCTATCTTGTCGCACACAAAGGAGAAATCGTCTATCGGAAGGCGCACGGAGCGTTCACGACGGACGAACGGGTTCCGCTGGCGTCGGTCTCCAAACCCTTTGCCGCCTCCGTGATGATGGCCTTGGCTGAACAGGGAAAGTTGAATTTGGAAGATCCAGTGGAGAAATACCTGCCGGAGTTCAATGGGATACGGGTTAAAGGCAGCCAGTCGCCGGCGCGGCCGATGACCATTCGCCACGTGCTTTCGCACATGGCAGGCTTTTGGGGAAACAAGGGGATCACTCCCGAGAAGATGGGGCTCATCCGAAATCCTAGCCAGACCCTGGAAGAATCGGTCAAAGGCGCTGCGAAGTACGAACTCATACACGAGCCTGGAACGAAATGGACTTACTCCGGGATTGGATATTGCGTGGCGGGCCGTGTCGCGGAAGCCGCTCTTGGCGACCAGTCGTTCGAAAAGGTTGCGCAGAACGCCTTGTTTCGCCCGCTGGGTATGAATGATACGACCTATGCGCCCACGCCAGAGCGTCCCTTCATCTTGGTGGGTGGGTCGCTTCAATCCACGTTAGACGATATGGCTGTGTTCGGTCAGATGCATCTCAGCGACGGCGTATACAACGGAAAGCAATTCCTTTCCAACGCGTCTGTCACCGAGCAGCGGCGATTGCAGATACCTAAAGAACGCTTTAGGGCGCCGGGCTTGGGTTGGCACCGAGGCTTCCCTGATGAGGATGGACTGGCCGATCTCCTTATGATAAGCGGCGCGACGGGGCCGAATTTCCAGGTTGACCGAAGGCGGCAAACAGTTACCGTTTTTTTGGTTCGTTCGAACTTACAAAATGTCTTGAAGATATTTAATGGTCTTAATAAACACGTCGAACAGATGTTTCCGGTATCGAAGGATCGTTGATCATATAAAAGAACCCCAGGTTCGGAAAGCAGCTGACAAATTCTTCAAACAGCATATCGATCCCCAGCCCCCTGCGGCGAAGAAATACTAATGACCCACAACGCCGATATTAGAGGCCTGCCTGCGTCGCGATTGGGACAAAAACCCCGTGAGACCTTGAGCATTTACATCAGAACGACCCATTCAGTATTGGACAGCCTAGCAACGCGGTATTAGACTTAACGAATCAAAACATGCTGGCCAGTCTTGGCCGATATTATTTCCGAAAGATTAGGATAACACCATGCCCCGACTCATTCACCCATATTCGACGATCTGTCTTGCATTCATGACATTGCTTTCAAGTAATGTCTCTGCTGCAGAAGTAAAACTCGGTGATCACAATTTTCAATTGCCCGATGGCTTTACAATTGAGAAAATTGCCGGACCGCCGCTGGTAGAACGACCAATCTGTGCTGACTTCGACGAGCAGGGCCGCCTTTATGTGGCCGATTCTTCGGGTTCAAATGAAAAGGTTCAAGTGCAGTTAGAGAATCCAACGCATCGTATTGTGCGATTGGAAGATACCAACGGCGATGGGCAGTTTGACAAGTCAACTGTTTTCGCAGATGAAATAATGTTTCCCGAGGGGACATTATGGTACAAGGGGTCACTGTATGTTGCCGCAGCGCCAAGTATCTGGAAGTTGACCGACACCAACGACGACGGTGTTGCCGACCTGCGAGAAGAGTGGTGGCAAGGACAGACACTGACAAACTGCGCCAATGATCTACATGGTCCGTATCTGGGACCAGACGGATGGTTCTACTGGTGCAAGGGTGCTTTTGCCGAGCAAACTTATGAGCGTGATGGCAAACCACCCTTGGTTACCAAAGCCGCACATATCTTCCGTTGTCGGCCCGACGCACCGCGTGATCCAAAGACCGGCAGCGTGCTCAGTTCGGCGATTGAACCGGTAATGACCGGCGGCATGGCAAACCCGGTCGATGTCACATTTACGCCTGGTGGTGAACGGATCTTCACAACCACGTTTTTAATACGTCCTCAAGCTGGTTTGCGTGATGGATTGATTCATGCAATCTATGGTGGTGTCTATGGCATGTACAATGAAGGCCGTATAGCAGGACATCCAAGAACGGGTGAACTAATGCCCCCGCTGTTACACACCGGAGCAGCGGCCCCTTGTGGTCTGACGCGATACGAATCAAACGTGTTTGGTAACGATTATCAGAACAATCTGTTTACTTGCTTTTTCAATATGAACAAAGTGTCGCGGCAAGTCCTTCAGCCAAGTGGTGCCACATTCAAAACAGAACTAGAGGATTTTTTGGTTTCAGATAACCTCGATTTCCATCCGACCGATGTGCTCGAAGATGCCGATGGAAGTCTCGTCATTATCGACACAGGCGGCTGGTACAAACTTTGCTGCCCGACCTCGCAATTAGAAAAGCCCGATATTCTGGGAGCCATCTATGGCGTTCGTCGCACCAGTGCATTACGCGTGAGTTATCCCCGAGGTTTAAACCTCAATTGGGCCCAGTTGTCTATTGGCGATTTGGTCGCATTATTGGATGACGCACGACCAGCGGTACAGCGACGGGCAATTCAAGAACTGGCAGACCATGACGCCACCGCCATAGATCCGCTCAGCCATGTGTTGAAATCGGAGAAGAGCTCGAAAACTGCACGACTCAACGCCGTCTGGGCATTGACGCGAATTGATCACGCACTCGCGCGTGCTGCCGTCAGAACTGCGTTTCAAGATCATGATCCGATTGTGCGACAAGCGGCAATCCACTCGGCCAGTGTCCACCGCGATGCTGATGCCTGGACAGACCTGGTTGATCTTCTCGATAGCGACTCGACACATAACCGACGTGCGGCGGCTGAAGCGTTAGGCCGCATCGGCAACAAGGCAGCTGTACCTGCCTTGCTCAAGGCCGCGGGTAAAGCGAATGATCGCATATTGGAGCACTCGCTGATATTTGCCCTGATTGAAATTGCCGATGTTTCACAAACTCGCGACAAACTGGCATCTGATAATGCACTATTAAAAAGTGCAGCTTTGATAGCGTTAGACCAAATGGAAGGTGGAACGCTTGAAGCATCTGATGTTGTGCCATTACTCTCGTCACGCGATGACAAGCTGAATGAGACCGCCGACTGGATTGTTGCCCGGCATCGACAGTGGTCTGCGGCCTTGATTCCCTACTTTCGCAAGAAAATCCAACGTGCCCAGTCGCTATCTCCAAAGGAATTGGAAGATTTGCAAACGCGGCTGTCCCGCTTCGCTGTGACCGGTCCTGTACAGAAGTTATTGGGCCAAAGCCTTGCCAATGATCGTCTTTCCAGTCATGCCAAACAACTCATTTTGCGAGTGATGGCCCAGTCGAAACTGAAGGAATTGCCGTTATCGTGGGCCTCTCCAATTGCGAGTCTGCTGCTTCGAGATAACTCGGCGTACGCCGCGGACGTAATCGGTGTCTTGCGTAACCTTCCCGCACCAAAAAGTGGCGCTGATCAGTTCGTAGCTGCATTGGTTGACATTGCTGGAGATGCAAATTCGCCCAATGATCTACGACTGCAATCGCTCTGGGCCGTGCGTAATCGCGTCAAGTATATCAATGCCGATCAATTTGAATTAGTTGTGAAGCAAGTGGACGGTTCGCAACCGATCAACACACGTGCAACTGCAGTCGAAATTCTTGCTACCGCACAGCTTGATTCTGAAGAACTGAAACGACTTGCTGGTCTCCTAGGGAATGTCAGCCCGTTGGATATTAACCGATTGTTGGCTGCTTTTGGGAAATCGCGTAACGAGCAGGTTGGGCTGTCGCTTGTCGAGTCACTGAAGCGGTCTCCGGCACGCTCGGCACTCGATCTGGAAACGCTCAAGCCGCAACTGGAAAAATATCCCTCATTAGTACAGCAGCGTGCTGGTGAACTATACACTTTGATCGAAGCAGAAACGGCCGAGCAGAGAGCCGAACTGCAAAGCGTTCTTACGTCATTGCCTACAGGCAATGTTCGTCGCGGACAGGAAGTATTTCACAACGCCAAAGCGGCCTGTTCCGCGTGTCACGCAATCGGATTTCTGGGCGGTCGTGTTGGGCCCGATCTAACGCATATCGCAAAAATCCGTAATCGTCGTGATCTATTAGAGGCAATTATCTTCCCCAGCGCATCAGTGGTTCAAAATTACGAGCCCGTTCTAGTCCTTACCGTCGATGGCCTCGTCCATAATGGACTAGTCCAAAGCGAGACCGATGAGGAACTTATACTTGTCACCGGCCCCAACAAAGAAGTGCGGATCGCCAGAAGCGAAATCGAGGAGATGAAACGCAGTAAAATATCTGTCATGCCAGCCGGTCTTGATAAACAACTAACACCTCAGCAATTAGCCGACTTGGTCGAGTTCCTGTCAACCAGAAAATAGGTCGATCTCGAAAGGAAATAACAATGGGCAAATTCACATTCGGACCAAAGGTAACTGGAAGACCAAGACAGGTGACCGTCGAGTTATTCCCATGAGCCCTAAAGTCCGAATGGCATTAGAGACTGTAGATAGCAGTCGAAAAACGTGGCGCTGGGCGGTGGAATAGCGGTTGAAATATGTAGCGCACATTTGAACACTTGTCTTGGAGTGAGATACTGGATCTTTTCGGTCCATTTCTCTTTCACGGCGGGGTTTCAGGAGTGAATACAGACATGGAACTTTGGACGGAGATCAGGAGAAGGGTTCTCACAGAAGAGATTTCTAAGCGGCAAGCGTGTCGTGAATGCGATCTGCACTGACAGACTTTGAGAAAGATTCTGGAACCTCCAGACCCGCCCGGCTATCGGATGTCGCAGCCTCGGGCCAAGAGTAAAATGGACGAATATCGACACTTCTCGCTGAAGTCCACCGAAGAGTGCTTGCTACGGATGCTGAAACCCTATAGATACCGTGTCACCTTGTTATTCTGTTTCGAGCCCGGTCATTGAT
>NVWB01000221.1 GCA_002733575.1 Blastopirellula sp.
CAGAAAGCTGGCTGCTGATCGCTCACATCAAGATGGTAACAAGGCGATTGGCAAGGGGTTGATTTTATGAGAATAGTTTCGAGTCAGACTCTTAGATGTGAAGATAGACACTAATGCAATTATATTAGAAAACATTATTCACTCGAGGCTAGTCGGTTTTTTGACAGGAACCAATATATTGAAACAAGAGTCAGTAGCAGCAATGCTACAGCAACTGGATACCTGATTATCTGAGTTGGATCCCCGTTCGTCAGGGCCAGCATTTGTGAAATCGAAATTTCGAACCGCGGGCCGAGAAAAAAGGCAATGATGAAGATGATTAGTGAGTATCCAAAGCTTGAAAGCAAATAGCCAAGCACCGCAAAAAACAACATCACGGAGACGCCGAATAAGCCACTGGTTGCCATCGATACACCCACAATACACAACAATAGAGCCGACGAAAAAATAATGGATTCCGGTGCCGAAGCGATTTTAATCCATAGACGCAGGCCCAGTTGTCCGACCCACAGATTCAAGAAATTTGCCATAATCATTGCGCCAAAAAGTCCGTAAACCAAACGCCCCTGATTTTGAAAGAGAAGCGGCCCAGGTTGCATTCCATGGATCATGAATGCGCTGATGATAAGAGCTGCACTTACGCTGCCAGGTATTCCAAGGGTGAGCAAGGGTATGAGATTAGCTCCCACAACTGCAGAATTTGCCGACTCTGTTGCTGCAATTCCATGGATATTTCCCTTGCCAAAACTTTCAGGGTTTTTTGATGCGGTTTTTGTAAAGGCGTAAGACATAAATGCCGCAGCCGTAGAGCCAATACCAGGCAGCGCACCCAAAATTGTTCCAATCATTGCACCACGCAACAGGGTGAACCTACAAGACCAATATTCTTTCCAGCTAACCCTTTGATCGTCTGGATTACCGGTGTCAGAGATTTCGATTGCTGATTTTACTTGTCCACCGCTCTGGGACATTCGTTTAAGAATTTCTGAAATTGCCAGCATTCCGATTGCAACCGAAGCCAGGGGCAATCCATCATAGAGATCCCACATTCCAAATATGAGACGTGGTGTAGAGTTTTCTGGATCAACTCCGATACATGAGAACAACAAGCCAAGACAGGCTGCAATTATGCCCTTGGATATGGAGTTACCGATCAGGCCAGCCAGCACGGAAAATGCAAATATCATCAAAGCAACAATCTCAATTGGACCCATTCTCAGTGCAAGGATCGCCAAAGGAGCAGACACAGTTATTAGAACGATATCGCTGAACAAATCGCCAGTGACAGACGAAAATAATGCCATCTTGGTTGCCTTAAGCGGCTTGCCTTGTTTGGCCATAGGATAGCCATCTAAAGCCGTCGCGGCTGCATCGGGCGTCCCTGGAGTATTCATAAGTATTGCCGGTATAGCACCTCCCACAAGGCCGCCTTTGTTGACACCCACCAAAAATGCGATAGCTGGAAGAGGATCAAGACCGAATGTGAATGGAATGGCAATCGCCATCGCCATCACCGGCCCAATTCCAGGAACAGCTCCCACGAATTGCCCAAGAGCTACCCCAAATAGTACAAACAGTAAATTTGTTAGGGAAAACGCGTCCCCGAACCCGAGTATTATTGTCTGGAAATCAACCATTGAGAATCACCTATGGGAGCGAACGTTCTAGTAATTGGGCTACGAAAAACCAGATAGTTGACGGCAATACTAAAACTCCACCAAGCAACCACAGGGGTCTGCGTTCCCCGATCATGAGCATGATCAGCAGTGCCAACACCGGCGACACATAAACAAAGCCGAAATATGCCATCGCGTATATTGCGACACAAAGCAGAGCCACATACACCAAGGTCAAAGCCATCTGGCGTGGGGGAGGCAATGTTACTTGAGCAGGTTTTAACGCTACGAAGGCACCGCATATCGCAATGATGACGGACAGCGCATTTGGCAATGTATCCGGCCTCAACATACCAGCCTCATCAAGCTCCACTTGAGAAGGTATGACAAAAAAATACATCACCAAGCCGAAGATTAAAAAAAACAACCCTGATGCGCGATCAATAATATTTTGCATTATATGTCGACTGGCCTGTAAGGCCCCGCTGCCAAAATGACAGCGGGGCTGTTACAACTATTTGGCAAACAGAATTTTGACATTATCAATGCCGTTCACCAGCATATCTTTGGTGCCCTTGGAGCCCAAGTTTAGCGGTGCGCCCTTGATGGCATTGCCAACAATCTTTACCATCTCATCTGACTTCAACGCGCTGTCAATAGCTTCAGTCAACGCTTTCAGAGCTTCTGGTGGAGTGCCTTTTGGCGTCGCAAGAAAGAAATAGGGTTCCACATATCCGTTAAACCCGGATTCAACAAAAGTTTTGGCTTCCTTTGCATAGCTCAGACGCGCGTTGTTCGCGCTAGCGACAACTTTCATATCGCCCGACTCCAGATAAGGAAGCTGTTCGCCTGATCCAAAACCTGCAAGCACTTGACCACCAAGGATCAATTTCATGTTTTCTGCACCACCTTTGGTGGTCACCATGTTGAGTTTAGCTTTGGAAACCCTTGATACGACCCCCATCAACAATTTCTGTGGAGGTGCGCTGAATGCTATCGCCATACTTCCGTTTTCTTTTGCATGGGCGACCAATCCTTGCAGGTCGTCAAACGGCGCGTCCTTACTTGCCACCAGAGCGAGTTCCGCTTTGGCGATCGTTCCTAAATAATCAAAACTATCTAGGTCGAATCCAAGCTTGTCTCCTCGTTTCACAAGGTTGACTAGAATTGGCATGTTCACACCAACGCCAATAACTTGACCAGTTGCAGGCATTTTTGAGATTGCTGTGAACATTGCTATGCCACCGCCGCCTGGTTTGTTTTCAGCTATGATATTCCAGCCAGTTTGCTCTTTCATAACCTTGGCAAGAACCCGGCTCATTGTATCAGTGGAGCCTCCAGCACCAAAGCCAATTTGCATTTTTATCGGACCAGTTGGTTTCCAATCAGCAGCATTCGCGACGCCAGCCATCATAATGCATGCACTCAGTGCCGCTCCTGCTATCATTTTTGTGAATTTCATTTTGATTTCTCCCATTGTTGAATTGTGTACTCAATTAGATTTTGTGATTCCTAAAGCCGAGGCATTTTTGTCGTCATTTTGAGCAATAGCTAATATTGACGCTCGTGCAATTTTTTCACTTAAAAGAAGAAAATGCTTAAGCTCTTCCGCATCCAGTGCTTGATCAATCGCCTGGTTGAATCGGATTAGTGACGGTAGAATCTCCTCAAATTCAATCGTCCCCTTTTCTGTCAGGCTGAAGCGTCTAGATCTTTTGTCCAAATCACACCGACGCGAAAAAATAAGGCCACGTTCCTCCATATCGGTTAACGCACGGCTAAGTTGCGCCTGCTCGATTTTTGTATATTCGACAAGTTCCCTTTGGGTCAGCTCATTCTTCGATGCCAGAAAAACCATTGCCCTCCAGCCAGGCAGCCCAATATTGCCTTGTTGATCCAACAGCTCAGACAATTGACTGCGAAGCAGACGTGAAAGCCTTTGAGCAGCCATCGAAGTGATGCTGGCGCCTTGCGGCACATAATCTAGATCAAGAACACCAAAAGCCATCGAAAGTTCCGTCAACATTTACACTGAGCTCAATACTTACATGACAAATCATACAATTGCAACACATGTTAACGAATTCTCATGTTGGCCTCACTTTTCAATTTTTTGATGCGAATGACGCCCGTGTAGTATGTAAGAAGGAAAAAAATATAATCTCAACGCATCCCTTGGACAACAGATCACCGGATTGTTTGGCAAGGCCGCACTTGACCATTTGTTTCACAATGAATGCGCATCAGGCGTCTCGGCTCTAGAAAGCGAATCATTTATCCAAGGTTGTGCCACCAAATTTGACCTCCCCATATTTGCTGCGTTTGACAAAAACTAGCAATGTTGGATATGTCGCAAGAAGGACATTAAATCGCTTACGGGGTAGTCGATTTGTCCGCTGAACTGCCGTTGGAGTTACTAAATTGGCGGATGCATCAATCCAAGGCGTTCGATGGCTGTTTTGAGCCTATTGAGGCTGTTTTAAAGGCCATTCACTCTCGGAGGATTTTTTTGGTCTGACATCGATTGCAACTGGTAAATCTGCCCCTCTTCCTCATACAGGCTCCAATAACTGTCTTTGCCAATAACCATGAAGTCGATGAATTGAATATCATGGAACTTCGCCAATTGGCGCAATTGCTGAATGATCTCCCTGTCTGCTTTACTTGGATAGGGATCACCTTTTGGATGGTTGTGCACCAGTATAAATCCGTTTGAAAGCGTGAGTAGTGCTTGGCGCATTAGATATTTGAGGTCGACAAACGCATGGTCGGTGCTGCCAACCGCCAGATGCTGAAACACTGGTTCATCGAGCTCATCGCTAACAAATATTCCAAGTACTTTTTCCTGTGTGGCGTCTTCTAGAGACTTAACCGCCTTGTACACTTGGCTTGGCTCGCGAATTTGCTCGCGGAGGATATTTTTGTACTCGCTTTCTTTGTACCGAATATCCAGCTCCTTTAGATATGCTTGTTTTCTTTGCATTTCAGGCGATTATACCACAGATATTGCCCAAGAACGCGCTGGCGGGTGATACGAATTTGGGGAACATTACGATTGACCAATCAGACAATAAAACGCCACCCCTACAGGTGGCGTTAGATCACGCTCGCGTTTTGGATTTGTCCTACTCGGTCTGACGTATTCTCAAAGCCAATGACAATGCCTCAAACAATATCATCCTTCGCGGCTCTGCAAGCCAGCAGGCTGGTTTTGTTGCCAGTCTTGTTTGCAGTTCCGGATATCGTTTGGTAAGTATCTTGGCTTCCTGATACTTATCACGATGACTGCGGGTCTTTGACGTTGTGACATTGATAACATCACTGTCTTTGGCAGCATTGGTAATGGCCTCCATAATTACCAGTGTTTTACCGTGTTTGCGACTGGGTGGACCAATTGCTTCTGTTACAACCACTTCCGGTTTTAACTGGTCAATCCAATCTCTGGCTTTGGCATTCGCTTTTTTTGAAGAGCGACTGGCTGCACGCGATATGCCCCAATCGACTAATTTATCTTCTGCCATGACCACATAGCCAATACGCCCGGTTGCCGCAGCAATCGCCATTATTCGAAACTCAGCCATCACATCGGCGGTTATCGTCTAATCGCTTGGCAATCCTGTTGATCGCATGCTGGCGATTAAAGTTGCGAAGCCAGCTTTTGCCGTTATTGGGCAATGAGGCCAGTCTGGTTTCAAGTTTTTTCCTTGAACCACAGAACACCGAACCAAACAGGCTCTCAAATGTTCTGCCATAGATGAGCGATAAGCTGCATATTTCTAATATTGTCGGTGGGCTCTTACCGGTCTCCAATACCGAAATTCTTCGCTGATCAACTCCTAATAAATGTCCGCAATCTAGTTGCGAAAGACCTGATTTGCGGCGAGCCGCCTTCAGATCAAGAGCAAATGAACTATACATCGTTGTACGATTATGGTTGATGCCGAGCCAAAAGTACGATGGGACACCTTCAGCCGGGCATCAGCTTGTAATCAATTTGTGCTTTTTGTGTTGTACGTGTCAAAGAACATTAAACTTAAAAGAAGGTAGTTCGGCAGATTGGTTTCGTGAGGTCGGGAGGGGTGGAACCCCTCCAACACCAACCGATCTACCAACAACCTGCTTGTGAGTATCTTAAAGGTACAACCTCAATTTCCCATCGCCTGAACATCCTATCGTTTTGACATATCAAAACAACCAGCCACCTTACCGCTTATTGAAGTGAGATGACGTCTTTCCAAATGCTTTGCACCCATTAGACTATTGGCATGACAAATAATCAAAAAGAATTGCCTCCGGAACTGGAGCAGTATTTAGCCCTTTGCGAACGCGCTTATGAACGCATGGTTCGTGAGGGTACTTGGCCCTGGCGTGACTCGCCAGATTTTGAGAATGTGGTAGAGTCGAATGATATCAGGAATAATCCCAACCAATTATGAAAAAGTGTTTTGGCTATGTGCGTGTATCATCGCACAAGCAGGGGGAAGGCGTATCACTGGAGGCACAGAAAGACGCCATACTGCGTTTTGCAGAAGCAAATGACATTTCCATATCCAAATGGTTTGAGGAGCAGCAGACAGCGGCTAAAACCGGGAGGCCTTTGTTTTCTCAAATGTTGATCGATCTTAAATCTGGTAAAGCCAGTGGTGTGGTGATGCACAAGATTGATCGTTCCGCCCGCAACTTCTTTGATTGGGCGAAGATTGGTGAACTGGCTGATAGTGGTATTGATGTACACTTTGCCACTGAAAGTCTGGACTTCCAATCACGTGGGGGCAGATTAACCGCCAATATCCAAATGGCAGTGGCAGAAGATTATGTGCGCAATCTCAAAGCAGAAATCCACAAAGGCCAGCATGGGCAGTTGAAACGGGGGTATTATCCTTTCAAAGCGCCGATTGGTTATACGAACAATGGTGATAATGAACTTAAAACTATTGATCCGATCAAAGGCCCATTGGTGAAGGTCGCATTTGAGCTCTATGCTAGCGGTCAATATTCTTTGCATTCACTTAGAAGAGAAATGGCCACTCGTGGTCTAGCCAAACGTTCAGGCCAACCCATTTCCAAAGGATGTATCGAGAAGTTCCTTGGTAACCCGTTTTATACTGGCGTTATTCGCATCAGAAAAACTGGCAAAGTATTTCAAGGAGTTCATGAGCCATTGATATCCGCAAATTTGTTTAAGCAGGTGGAAGCGGTTCGTGCAGGAAAGAGTGGCAAAAAAGTTACCCGTCACAATCACTTGTTTCGAGGATTGTTTCGTTGTGGTCATTGCGCTCAATCTATGATCCCAGAAAAAAAAAGGGGCATGTCTATTATCGATGCCAGCAGCACGATTGTCCGAGCAATTGCATCCGTGAAGAACCACTGTCTGATGCCATTGCTAATGTTTTCTCAAAAATCAAGTTTTCTGATCATGTCATTTCTCTGATTGAGCAAAAAATATCCAAGTGGTCATTGAAGAATTCAAATACATCAAATCAACAATCCGAGGCAATGCAGCTGGCACAGATCAATGAGCGATTGGAAAAACTGGAGGATGCGGTAATTGACCAAATTATTGATGCGGATAATTTTGCCAAGCGAAAACAGAAGCTCTTATTACAATTGGCCACAATCAAAAAGTCCCAGGCCAAAACCCAACAAATGCATCAAAGTCCTGCAGTGATAGGCAAATTTCTCGAACGTCTAAAAAACCTTGGCGCACACTACTATAATGCCGATCCAGCAGAAAAGCGTGTGATTGTTGAAATTGCCACCTCGAACCGCAGTGTGAAAGATAAAAACGTATATGTTGAGCCAGCTAATTGGCTGTTGAACGCACAACATGCCATGAGCGTCCTCTATTGCGCAGAGTCTCGTACTACTTCTCGAACCGACGAGCTGGGGCAATCAGAATTGCGTAATGAAATTCCAGATTGTCTACCAGTCACCTTATGTGCAGAACATCGTACCACTTCTCGAACTTTTGACAGCAATGAGACACATCATGTCGAGCAGTTGGTGGAGGCGGCACATTCCCCAGAAGCGAACAGGCTGTTCCAATTGTTTATGGACGGTTATAGAAATGCAGCAGGCATTGGGGCAGCGCAGAGTGCAATTACCCCACGCAAGTTAGGATCGTATACCAAATCCTGCACGGATCATGCTAATCAACATGGCCTGTGAAGCCGGTTGATGAGGTAATCACTTCTCTGGCAGCAACACGCGGTCGACCGCCCCATCGGTTGTTTGGCATTCAACAAAGCGACAGGATGTTTCATCAATATATCATTGGTCAGACCGGCACTGGTAAATCCACACTATTACTCCAAATGATGAAGCAGGACCTGAATTCTGGCCAAGGGTTTTGCTTGGTTGATCCCCATGGGGATTTGGCGCGCGCAGTGCTGGAAATTGATAGTAGCAAGGTTATTTATTGGAATGCAGCTGATCCAGCTTGTGTCTATGGATATAATCCACTCACAACGATTAGAGCAGAGTTCAGACCTCTAGTGGCATCGGGACTAATAGAAACACTCAAAAAGCAATGGTCTGATGCCTGGGGTGCTCGGTTGGAGCATCTATTGCGGTATTCTCTATTGGCACTGCTGGATAGACCCGGTTCAAACCTACAGGACATCATACCGATGTTTCTGGATAAGGGTTTTCAAGGAGAAGTCTTATCCTATGTGTCGGATCCACAAGTGCGGCAGTTCTGGTATCAGGAATTCCCCACATGAACTACAAATCAGCTGCAGATGGAGTAGCGCCTATTGCCAACAAACTTGGGGCATTCTTGGCTCACCCGGTAGTACGAAAGGCTGTATGTGCACCAGAGCAACCATTGCGGTTTCGTCAGATTATGGATGAGGGGAAGGTTCTGGTTGTAAATCTATCGAAAGGAAAACTGGGTTCTGATGTTTCCAATTTACTGGGAGGCATGATTGTCTCCAACCTCGCCCATGCCGCGTACAGCCGCGAGAGCCAACCAGAACCGGAACGAAATCAGTTCTTCTTGTATATTGATGAATTCCATTCCTTTACCACGGAAGTGTTTGCCAGCATGATATCAGAATTGAGAAAGTATCGGCTGGGATTGGTGCTTGCGCATCAATATACAGCCCAGCTCAACAAGGAAGTGTTTGAGGCCGTATTAGGCAACGTGGGGACTTTGATGGCGTTTAGGGTTGGGGCAACAGATGCGGCTATAATGGCTAAACAATTTGGAGCTGACGTTCCGAAACCTAGTGATCTCGTAAACCTTGCCAATTACGAAATGTTTATCAAACTGATGATAAACGGAAAACAAAGTCAGGTGTTTTCCGGGCATACTACATTATGAGAAATGTGAGACTAGAAAGAGACTAAGAAAATTGCACAACAAGGCTAAGCTATTGAAATTGTTGGTAGCGGGAGAGGGACTTGAACCCCCGACACGCGGATTATGATGCAGTCATGGATAGTCATTGCTGAAGGTGCAGAGCTTTTAGTACGTGCAAGCAGCGAAAACCTGAATAACTTTAAGCACGGTGATCGTATGGAGGTGGTGATTGATCCGTCTAAGGCATCTCTTTTTCGAAGTTACAATGAGACAATTCCAATCACCCCGATATTGAAACGGGTATCGACGCCTGCCAAAAAATTTTCCTGAGTGAATTTATATTCGTGCCGCATATCTGGATGACCTAACAGTATTTCACCAACTTTTCGGTTTTTGATCAAGAGGCGCCACCATTGTCAAGGTAAACCCAAATCCTAAAAAGCCTGAAGCTGGAAAGTTCATTGGGAAATTTTTCTCTCGATCAACCTAGGTTATAACCAATTTCATTAGGCAATTTCCGTTTCACATGCTGAAATAGAATTTAAATATTTTTGTGCTTTTCAGGTCGAGGTGATAACCCTCTAGAGCAGATCAATCGCGGTGCTGCGCAGCGATAAAACTTAGGGGCACAATGGACCAGAAACTCAAAATAGGTGTTATAGGCCTCGGAAAAATGGGTAAGGCAATTGCCGGACGCATTTCAGAATCCGAGTTTGCCGTTTTTGGTTGGACGAGAAGTGGCTTATCAGATGAAGATGCCGCGAAGCTCAATATTTCAAGTGTCCACAGCCTGGATGAACTAGCTGCAGCGTCAGACATTATCATCCTTTCCCTCCTCGACGATGAGGCCGTGATTTCGGTTCTCCAAGCGCTTTGTGTCCATGACTTATCTGGCAAGCTGATAGTGGATACCAGCACGGTTTCTCCTTCCATTCTACTTGGGCAAATGGACAGGATAAGAGCGGCAAATTGCTCGGCTATCGACGCCCCGATATCCGGGTGGCCGGTCATGGTGGCGAATGGTACAGCCGGGTTATATATCGGAGGTCAGTCCGAGGATGTTTCTCGTTTTATGCCGGTCGCAAAAGTCATCTCAAATCGAATTCACCATGTGGGAGACTTAAGCCAAGGTGCGGCAACCAAAATCGTCAACAATATGATGCTGGCTGGCTATTGGCAGTGTTTGAAAGAGGCATTGCAGGTAGGGCAGAGCGCAGGGCTGAGCCCAGAAACATTACTGGAAATTCTCACAAATAGCCCTGCCGCCAATGGTACCCTTGCTGCAAAGGTGCCCGTGATTTTGGGTGAAAGCCAGGCCGTTAGTTTTACAACGTCTGGGATAGCCAAAGACACACAACTATTCAAACGTGTGGCTGAAGAGGCAAGCATCGATACGCCTGTTCTGGATTCAGCATTGGCCAGTTTTCAGAACCATTGCGACGCAGGATTTGGCGAAGCAGATTTTGTTTCCATGGTGCATGCGGCACTAACCGTTGAAAAAGTAACCTCTTAAGAATGACTGTAGCAAATGTTTTTTGAACCAAAAAAAGGCCATGACCTGCCACATAATCCAATCGCAGCATGTGTTTCTCCACGCCCGATAGGATGGATATCTACATTGAGTAAATCTGGTATCGGCAATCTGGCGCCGTTCAGCTACTTCAACCTTGTGCACAATCATCCGCCAACCGTCATGTTTGCGTGCAACGGTTTGAAGGCAGATGGGACTGCAAAAGACTCATGGACAAACGCGGAAGAGACCGGCGAGTTTGTCTACAATGTTGCAGCTTGGAAGCTGCGAGAGCATATCAATCTGACCTCAACATCTTTTGATGCAGAGGTCGATGAACTCGCGGAATATGGCCTAACACCGCGCCCTTCAAAGATTGTAAAACCGGTTGGAGTTGCTGAATCCCCCATTCAGTTTGAATGTAAAACCACCCAGATAATTCATCTTGAATCCAATTCTAAAGAAAATCCCAGTACTATTGTATTTGGTCAGGTAGTTGGTGTTCATATTGACGATGAGTGCTTGGTTGATGGGAGGGTAGACTACGATAAGGTAATGCACATTTCGCGCCTGGGATATCTTGATTATGCGGTAATCGGTGAAAGGTTTTTCATGCCCAGCACCTATGTCAAAAGGGAGCAAAAATAGATGATTACCTATGATGCAATCAAAAGACTGTCAGGTGACCTTTATGATTGGTCATTGAAAAAAATACCGGAGGATACAAAGGAACGCCTTGCGGAAGCACACCGTAACGAGACCGGTGAGAACGCCAAAAAGGTTCTCCAATTTATGATCCACAGTGCAAAAAAAGCAGAGGAGGAAGGGCAGTTTCTGTGCTCCGATGCGGGTATACCTGTATATGCAGTAAAAATTGGATCGCAGGCCAGGTTCGAGGGAGATCTCAAACGTGCTTTTGCAGAGGGTTTTGATGATTTAGTTGAGAGGATTGATCCTCCCCTGTTAAAATTTGTACAGAACCCACTAACAAATGAGCGTTCCTTTAAAGGCAAGGATATGCCAATTATTTCTTGGGGTGTGGTCGATGGAGCAGATTATCTGGATATAATTTGTTCACCCAAAGCCCTTGGTTCAGGTCGCTGGGCATCTCTGGAAATCTTTGTATATCCAAGTTTGGAAGACATCGAAAAATATATATTGGAAACAGTAATCAAAGCTGGATCACAGCACTGTCCGCCGGTGATGATTGGTGTGGGGATCGGTGGTTCATTTGATCATGCTGCTAAACTTGCGAAGATGGCAACGCTACGGCAGATGGGGACTCAAAACCCTGAACCCATATTGGCGAACATGGAAAAACGCCTGTTCAAGGCAATAAACAAAACCGGTTTCGGCCCCATGGGACAAGGTGGCGACACCACAGCGTTAGGCATCCACATTGACTATTCTGCGGGCCATGGTTTTACCCCAGTAGCAATTTGCTTTAATTGCTGGATCAATCGCCGCACACGTGCTCGTATTTATAACAATGGTACAATCGAGCGAATTGAATAGGTGGCAAAATGAACAAAGTACATGAACTCTCATTGCCATTTAAATCCGAGCAGATAGCACAACTTGAAATTGGTGATCTGGTTTATCTAACCGGTGAAATTATTGTAACCGTTGGCCTGCCCACTCATAAACGCATAAAGGAATTTATTGACGCCGGAAAACCCCTCCCGATGGATTTTGCCGATGGAATGCTTTGTCAAGTTGGGTGTTATGTAGAGGAACAGAACGGAGTGAAGGTCAGCCGGTATATCAACCCATCAACCAGCACCCGTTTTGAGCCATATCTGCCAACAATAATTAGGGAAACAGGTATTAAGGCCGTCGGTGGGAAGGGTGGCGTTGGCCCTGAAACAATCAAGGCAATGCAGGAGAATGGTTGCGTCTATCTTTCATTCATTGGCGGTGCCAGCGCATTAACATCTGAGGCAGTGCACGAGGTATTAGATGTAGCTTGGGAAGATTTTATCATACAATTTCGACTAACCCGGTTAAGGGTGGAAAAATTGGGGCCACTAAATGTCGGAGTCGATATCCACGGAAACTGTCTTTATACAAATTTAAAAAAGCAAGCACAGGACAAATTTGAAGACCTAATGGAAGAACTCAATCGGTCGCGGCCAAGCCAATATTAGGCCAGTCGGCGTGTATTTTTGGCGATGTCGCGGGCTGTTCGGTGTAATTTTTTTACGAATTTTTCAGCCGCGTCTTTTTGCGAATAGGCTGCACGAAAATATGTAATCCCCAAAGTACCTAAAATTCGTTCCTCGCCCATTATTGGCACCGCGATGGTGTTTGATGATCTGGGCTCCATATATGGGATGCGTTCAGCAAAACCTTGTTCGCGCACGAATCGTAGACTTTGACGAAGTACCTTTTCTTTCCCGCTTATTCGATTTTTATTGCGCTCTTTTGATGTAAGTACCGTGTTAATTAGAATGTCCTGCTCATCGGAGTTGCAAAATGCAAGATATGCCAGACCGAGCGCATGACGGTCTAATGTCAACTGCATATTTACGGTCGCATGAAACGGTGAATTGGGACTGTCGGGTATGGTTGAGTAACGCACCACCATATGCGTTCCGTCCAAAATTGCGATCGTCGTCGGCCAGATAATATGTTTTGTTAATGCCACCGCATGGGCACGCCCAGCTTCCACCACAAGAGGATCTCCGTGAAATCCGGAACCCAGAGAAGTAATTTTTGATGTGACTTGGTAGCCACCGTGACCGGCATCATTTGAGACGTAGCCGGTTTGCTCAAGAGTTTGTAGTAACCGAACAATTGTCGGTTTCGGCAATCCGGTTGTGGCGTGCAGGTCGCGAACAGTCGTTACCCTATTTCGGTTCAAATGTTCAAGAATTGCCAGCACCCGCTCAACCGAGCGTACCGGGGAAAAGGAAACCATGCATCCTCCGTGATTGGCAAAAAATTAGCCAAATTGATTCTAATTCAGCATTTCAATAGGTGGAAAACGAAATGCAAGCTGCAAGTGGCATTTCACACAATGAAACATCCAAATTCCTGAATTGCAAGCACATATCCTCCGGTCCTAGTCTAATAGGGAATTTAAATGTGACCAATTGATTGGAACCAGAGATGTCGAATAGCGAAAACGCAAACGAAGCAAGTCCTGAAATGAAGGTGCGTATAGATACTTTGATGCAAGGGTCTATTGATTTGCATGTTCATTCTGGCCCGTCAGTCATGGCACGCAAACTTGATCATTTCGAAGAGGTCAAAGAAGCCTCCGCTGCAGGACAGCGTGCTATTCTGATTAAGGATCATTATTATGCAGGCGCCCCATTGGTTAACCTTCTTAAACCTTTGATCAAAGATTATAACGTTGAGTTGCTCTCTGGAATTCCACTTAACAATACCTCAGGTGGACTCAACCCTTATGTGGTTGATACCTATTTAAAATCCGGGGCACGGTTGGTCTGGATGCCAACATCTTCGGCTGCCAATCACCTTCGTTCGACCCATCGCAAAACCCGGCTTGCTACCGCGCAACCCATGAAAAAAGCGGAAGGGATCACCGTCGTCGACACCAAAGGAAATCTTGTCGATGAGGTAAAGGAAATTCTGGATCTCATTGCAGAGTCGGATGTTGTTTTATCCTCTGGTCATTTGCACATTAGTGAAATCTGGCCATTGTTTGAAGAGGCAAAAGCACGAGGCGTTAACCGTCGGCTTGTCAATCATCCAACTTATGTTGTCGGTTGCAGTTTGGCGGATATTAAAGAGCTCACCGAGAACGGCGCAATAGTTGAGCATTCAGCTGCATTCTACATTGACAGCAAGTTTTATTGTTACTCCAGAGAAGAGCTACGTGCCCATATCGATGCCGGTGGTGTCGACGGCACCGTAATAGGATCTGACCTTGGTCAGGCCGGCAATCCAAGTCCGGTTGAGGGAATGCGTGCGATGATCGAATTGCTTCTTGATCTGGGATATAGCGAAGACGACGTGCGCAAAATGACCACGACCAATCCCGCAAGCATTATCGGTTTGGACTGAGGTCCAGCTAAATATTCAAATAATTCTAGAATAAAATTAAAAGGAATACGATAATGAAATTTTGCCAATTCAGGCATGAAAGCGGTAGTCGACGGATCGGTCTGGCTTGCCAGAATGACAAACGCATTGCAGATCTTGGCGCTATCTATAAGCAGCTTACAGCGTCAGACAATGAACTTGCCGCATACGAATTTCCAGTGTCCATGAAAGCGATGATAGAGGAGGGTGACAAGCCTTTGAATGCTGCTCTAATAGTTGCAGCCACTGTTGAGGGGGATGAAGGTCAGGCGAAATTTTCAGGCGACATAGTCGAATTTGACGATACTCATATCCACCCACCAATTGATGATCCACAAAAGTTCTTTGCTATTGCAATAAACCGCCATGGCGGATGGGACAGTGCCGATAAACCGGATAATCCAAACACCACGTATTTCGTGAAATTGTCATCAACAATTGTTGGCCCACGCGACACGGTGAGAATTCCGGATGCAGGTCAGGTCGGCCCGGAAATTGAATTGGCGATTGTTATTGGTAAGCCCGGTAGAGACATTCCTCTGGAGGATGCGCTCGATCATATCTTTGGCTTAATGACTCATAACGATATTACAGCCCATGAGATGCGCAGAACCACCGAGTGGATCCGGATGAATCGTGCCGATGGCTCGCAGGAGCACCTCACTTATCCAGGCAGATATAAGAATTTTGATACATTTTCACCGATGGGTCCGTGGCTGGTTACATCGGACGAAGCACCCCACCCGGATGAAGCAATTCTGGACGCATGGTTAAACAAAGACCACGTCCAGCACGGGTCTACCGCAGATCACGTTTATAAGGCGGCGCACCTGATTTCATATTTGTCACGCGCTCACGCTTTAGTCCCCGGGGACATAATATCGACGGGAACAGTTGGCCCTGTCGAACCATGGACAATGGCAACAATCAATCTCGGTGAAGTCGGGGGTGTCATCCATTCATCGATTGAAGGGTTGGGCAAAACTTCAAACCCAATCGAATTTGTGCCGGGTCTCAGATAACTGCCGGCAGATATTACAATAAACTTGTTTTGACACGGTGTTAAAACGCAATAGGGAGAAAAAATTATGTTATTTAAATCGCTGAAAATTACGGCCGCGGTTGCAGCTGGAGCACTGATAGCCGGATCGGCGTTAGCGGCTGATAAAGTTATGTTGCCAAAAACTCTGTCGTGGACTGCCTACAATGTGGGAAGTACCGGCTATAGCCATTCGGTGGCAATTGGCAAAACACTAAAGGATGCATACGGTGTAACGCTACGTGTAGTACCTGCAAAGAACGACGTGTCGCGCGTCCTGCCCGTTATCAAGAAGCAGATTGATTTCTCTGCTGCTGGATCCGGTGTATTTTATGCTGTTGAAGGTGTGCTTGGTTGGGCAAAACCTGAACTAGGCCCACAACGCCTGCATATGGTCATGAGTTCTGTCGGAAAGAATTGCCTGGCTTTGGGCACGGCAGTCGATGCCAACATCAACACAGCCGCAGATCTAAAAGGCAAACGCTTGCCATGGGTCATCGGTTCACCGGCATTGCAAACCAACGTAACGGCTTTTCTGGCCTATGGTGGATTAACCTGGGATGACGTCATACGTGTGGATGTTTCAGGATTTGACGCGGCATGGAAAGCCATCCTGAACAATCAGGCCGATGCCATGACATCATTCACTACCAGTGGTGGATCAACCACAGAAGTATCAGCTTCACCGCGCGGACTAAAATGGTTGTCTACACCTCATAGTGAAACAGAGAACTGGGCTAGAATGCAGGCAGTTGCGCCGCATATGGCAAAAAGGGTTGCTACGGTAGGGTTGAATTTGTCCAAGGATAAACCACTAGAATGTGGCGGGTTCCCTTATCCGATTCTGGTTACGGCTAGTGATCAGGATGCGAGCAAAGTTAAAAACATGGCGAAGGGCGTCAGCGAGCAAGTAGTAAATTTTGCAAAGGCTGAACCATCGGCTTCCGGCTGGGCTGATGACCGCCAAAACTTCCAGTGGGTTCTACCTTACCACAAGGGTGCGGTTGAGCTCTGGAAAGAAAAAGAACTTTGGACAGATACTGCCGAAGCCCACAACCAGACATTGTTGAAACGCCAGGATGTAATTTCTGCTGCATGGGAAGCCATGAGTGACAAAGGCGGAGACGATTTCAAAGCTCGCTGGATGACCATTCGTGCCAAAGCTCTAACCAGTGCTGACCTAGCTACAATCTGGGCAAAATAGAATGCAAAATGAAATAGAGGAAGCGGCTACCAGCCGCTTCCGCAATCTCAGTAATAATTGGTTGTGGCCGCTCAGAATTGGAACAATTGTTGTAATTTTTCTAGCGGTAAATCAGGCCTTTAATTTTCATTTCTTTGTTGGCTATACCCTGTTGTCCAACATGTACATGTACACCCTTTTATTGCTTGTTATTCCGACGATTTTTATTCTTCTGCCAATCACAGAAACCGCATCAAAAAACCGGATCCCCTGGTATGATTTGTTGTTGGCGTTGGCAACAATTATCGTAATTTACTTCTTCATAACCAATTCATTGCAGATGATGCAAAATGGCTGGGAACTGAGCGCACCGCTTTATGCCTCATACGTTTCGATGCTCTTTGGGTCTTGATATTTGAAGCCTCGCGTCGTGCAGGTGGAATGGCGCTCGCTGTTATTGTGGGTGTGGTATCGCTCTATCCATTGTTCGCTGGATCAATGCCTGGTCCAATCGCTGGTTTCTCTTTTCCGATTGAAGTTGTTGCCGGTTACCATGCCATGAGCAACGAAAGCATAATCGGTATTCCGATGAGGGCATTTGCCAATCTCGTAATTGGGTTTTTGATATTTGGTGCTGCACTTCAACATACCGGTGCAGGAAAATTCTTCATTAATCTCGCATTCGCCCTGCTTGGCCACATCCGGGGTGGACCGGCAAAAGTTGCCATCGTTGCGAGTGGTCTTATGGGCTCGATGAGTGGCTCCGTTGTGACAAATGTTATGACCACCGGTGTGATGACCATTCCGGCAATGCGGCGAACTAAGCTTACCGCTCCATTTGCTGCAGGTGTTGAGGCATGTGCCTCCACAGGTGGCGTACTTATGCCGCCGGTTATGGGTGCAACAGCCTTCATCATGGCCAATTTTCTGCAGGTCCCCTAGGCCAACCTCTACCCCCTCTTGAATCGTGGTACCTTGATTTTCGAATGTGAAGTCGACGTCGATCGTTTGACCGGCAGCAGCGATGAAGCGCGGCTCAACTTCTCCTGGAACCATTGCAAGTTCATCGCCGGATTGATCGAACATGCTCGTCCGCCGGTGTTCGCTATATCCCCCGGTTGCGCAGGAATCGTATTGCCAGTGCGAAACCGAAACTTCTCGTTGTTGCAGCGTCGGAGGTCCGACGTTCCCATAAGTGTCCACAATTCCTGCAACGAGCGGTTCTCCCAGATATACAGACGCATCTGGGTCGTTTGCCCACAAATGGCGCCACGACAATCCCATGACATTGTATATACAGCAATCGTGCGCAAAGCCCGCCAGATGCCCAAGCTCGTGCAAACCGGCGACTTTCCCGGATAAATCAGGTGACCCATCGCCGTAAGAATCGTAGTCAGATTTTTGGTTGGTATTGGCCCATTGATAAGCAAGATTGAAGACCACATCGCCTTCCACAATATCACAACCATCCAGATTGTAAGAGCCCACTGATGCGAACAGGTCGCCATTAAATATGTCCGCTTCCGTCAATTCGAGTAACGGCCAGACTTCGGTGTGACCGTTATTAAATCCAACATTGTACATTCCAAAATCAATGAATTGCCAAAAGGAAAGGTTTGTGGGGTTACGGCTGAACAGGCTGATGGTCTCCGCGAAATCTCCTGAGGGGGACGCACCGGCAAAAGTGTTGGCCCGGAAAGTTGGAACGAGATTCGACCAACTCACACTCGATCCGTTACAACCATCTGGGAGCATATACGCACGCGCCTTTTCTGGCTGCGCAATCATGAATGCAAAAATCATCAGGCTAAGGAAAATGGGAAGCTGTCTCATTGTTGCACTCCCAGAACAGGGTTTCCACGGTTTTGCTTGAGCAGTTGCTGTTCGCGAGTAGATGGTCGTGTTGGAGGTCTCGATATCCTCGATGGTGGTTGTGCCGCAATCAATTTCAATTCGGGAAACTCGAAATCAACGTTCGACACGACTGATACAACTTGCGGTCCACTGGCTGGGTACTTTTTAGACATCGCCAGAATGGCGGCGGAAAAATCAGTCACACTAACTCCGGGCGACGATGGGATAATAATTCCCCGGTTTGTAACCTCACGGCCTCTGCTAATTGTGCGCGTTGAGGACATGTCCCTCAGGCGGCGAACGAGCCGGGCCCGTTCAACACTGGAAATTCGTTTGTCGGACCCCAGTTGTTCTTTAAGTTCCTTAAGTCTGGCGGCAGGTGATGGGGGAAAGTCCATCTGCAGTTCTGTGCCGGGCATTCTTTCTGGACCAAATCGGATGGATCCATCTGGGGTGATGCGCACTGCCAACCCTGAATCTGAATAAACATTGTTGCCGAAAACCCTAAAACGCCCGAAACTACAACCAATTAACGGGCACGCAGCCGCTCCATTTTTGCCGACAAATAAAATGTCTTGATTGCCAATCTTGAACAGCGGAGCGGGGGAACGACCATAATGCGCCCGTCACTCTGGGACCAGCCACCCAAAAAACGAAGTGTAATTTGCTGTAATGATGTGCGACCGCGAATCGTCTCCTTAATATCGTAAGTAACAAATGTATGCGGAATCGATACGCCAGCTTTGGCTAGCGGTTTGGAGTCATAGAACTCGATAGCAATTACTTTACCTTCAAACACAAGGCTGGCTAACTCGACGCTTCTTTCGAAATTCCAGTCCCGTCCCAGCGACGCAGCAAGGCTGCTAGCGTTAAATGCGTAAACACTGACCAGTCCAGTCAGGAGTACTGGAAAGCAACGCCCCACCACACATTTGAGCGAACCCATAATAGCTTTTCGATTGTTGGCTATCGGTGGTTCAATGACCGCAAGTTGCACGAGTCGGTGAAGCACATGCAAGGCCGGAGTTCCAGGGAGGATAAAAGCTTGAGAAAATTTATGTAGCGTTGTACTGGATCGTAAGGAATTCATGCCGCCGCTCTCCTCGCGGTATGCCCCACTTCTGAACAAAGTTCAGTGCTCCAAATTTTGGGTAACATGAAATTCTAAAAAAATCAACGTCACCTGTTTCAGGGGAGTGTATTAGTTTGAATACATTGTCTTCGGGCATTCACGCCGAAATACATGTGGTGCAATATTAGTAAAAATGTGCTGGAACCAACTGATCGTAATTGGCACCTCCAGTTGGTTCAAACTGCTTTGCAAACAGGACATTGATAACAAAGCAACTCGGTTGCCTTGTCCGCATATCCGTCGCTGGAATAGTTGCAATAGAAGCGTTGGTTGAATTTCTGCTATTGGTTTAACAACCGCAAAACATCAGTTTTTTGAGGGTTGGCTTTGGGCCAAATGTGTCGAATGCATGATGTTTTCTGCGCCACAAAGTTTGAACTTGGTTGAATGTTCAAATTCGATGAAACTTTCATCAATTTGCAAACACTACATCAATTCTGAGTTCGCAGTTTTTCGCTTTTCCAACCACGAACTTCTCAACTGAGGCATTTCATCTGAAAATTCCTTGTTTGTGTCTGTTAGGCCTACAATTCGATCTACACGAAAATGTCGGAAGTCTGCTCTTAAATCACACCATGCTGCCAGCAACTCCACTTCAATATAATAGATGACTGCCAGGGGCTTCACCTTGCGTTTCGTCACTTCCCCATTGGCGTCTGAATAAGTAATCTCCAATTGTGCTTCTTCACGAATTGCCTGACGCAATTTGCTCATAACATTGCCTGAAGGGGTAGCACCCATCCAGCTTGATACTTCCAACCCCGAATTGTCGATGGTGGAATTTGCGTCTTCAGGAAGGACTGCATCAATCTTTTGTGCCACTTGCTCGGCAGCATTTTGAAGACCAACATCCCCCGTGCGCTTCAACAAAGCCAACCCAACGACAATTGCCTCGATCTCTTCGGAGGTAAACGCCAGTGGCGGTAGATCAAAGCCAGGCCGCATAATATAGCCAATACCCGCCTCGCCATC
>NVWB01000222.1 GCA_002733575.1 Blastopirellula sp.
GCAACACCGCAAACTCGCCGCATAATGAAACCAACAAGATGAGCCAGATACTCGCTTAAATTACGCAGCCTCTGGAACCAAAAACTCTGACGACGGACAGATTACCGCAAATTCTTATGACCGCTCCTGCGCCCTTAACCGCTGATAATTCTTAGCCGGTGACAGCCAGTTCGTGACCCAAACCAGCCGAACTGCGTTTATCAGCGAACTACCGTTTCGTAACCAAAGTGTCTAGATTCATGTTGCCTATAGATTAGTCTTTCGTTGACCGAATTCGAGCGCTCAAAAGAAGAATCATTGCGATAACCGCTGGGACTGTTTGGACAAAAACTATTCTTGTCGAAGCGGTGAGTGCTCCAACTACACCAGCGGTTGCAACAAAAAGTAAGAAACAAATCGCGACATTCGACTGCCACTTTTTATCCTGTATGACGAGCGACCAAATGAGACCGATCGCGAGAAAAGCATTGTAAAAACCTTGATTTATAGCCAATGCAACAGTTTTGCTGAAAAGATCTTGCGGAAAACTAGAGAAGACGCTTGGGCCCTTAGTTTCCCATGCAAATATCTCGAAGTAAGCAATATATACATGCAGCGCCGCAATTGCGCCAACCAAGACAAGTCCCAGGATTCGCATATTTCATCTCCGTCAATGATGGATTGTAAGCGTGTATTATAGAACGGAGTAAATGGAGTCCATCAGTTCTTTAGGCGGTTGCGAGAAGCGCAACACCGAACAAGATGACGCACTCGCTCGCTATATGGATTTCCGTGTCGTGATTTCCGTTGGAAGTCTGTTGAAAAAAATGATCGTAAACTCGTTGGACACATCGGTGTTGATAGTGCACTTTCCAACAGACTTGGTGCTACATATGATCACGTCTTGATGCGGAGAGTTGTGGCTAACATTTGATCGGCCTATCCTCACGTTAGTATGGGCAATATCTTGGGAGTACGGCAATGTTACGTACTGTTTTAGTATTAGTTTCTTTATTTGTTGTCTCGGCAAGCTTTGCTCAAACTGCGCCTTCGCCTACGCAAATTGCAAATTATTCAGGTTTGCTTAAAGCTGCTCATGAGAATGACCTGATAGCAATTGCCAATCTTGTAAATAGCGGCGCTGATCTTAATGTGCGCGATAGCCATCAACGAACACCTGTCCATGTCGCGGCATTTTCTTCCAATGATGACGCACTGGCAGCATTGGTAGTAGCTGGTGCTGACATGAATGAGCTAGAGTCTGGGCTTTATGATGTGGTGACGATTGCTGCAGTTGCAAATGATCCCGAACTCATGACCCTTGCCCTGGAGCTTGGAAATCGCGCCGATCTTACAACCAGTGTATATGATGGTACCGCATTGATTGCAGCGGCACACCTTGGTCATGCCGAAGTCGTACGCCGCCTGATAAAAGCTGGAGCACCGCTTGACCACGTTAACAATCTTAACTGGACTGCGCTGATCGAAGCAGTGGTACTTGGCGACGGTGGCGCAAACCATATTGCTACGGTGAAGGCCCTTGTGGAAGCAGGAGCAGATATTTCGATTGGTGACAGGGACGGCGTGACACCACTCGCTCACGCTGAAGCACGTGGATACAAAGAAATCGCCAAGATCATTCGTGGCAGCCAAAACTAGCTACGAGGATTTGCATGATACTTCCAGTAATCACTGCACGACAAGGGTGCGCGCTGACACATGTCGCGCCATCGGTTGGTTGGTTTTCTGTCGGAGCAACAACCTGATTTCCGTCCCGACTTTGGGTTTGATTCTGCCGTCCAACAATTTAGACAAATGGCGGCAGAGCGGGAAAATTACCGTTTTCGATTTAGATTGTTGTCGAGGTTGCGACACACCTATCATCGACATTCTGTACCAATATTGGCCGTTGACGATCTCCAATTTTGGGATGCTGCCGGTTCCAGGTGGGAGCAATTGGACTTGAATCGCACTTATAAAAGAGTGATCAGTTTGCAAAATTGGCAATACATGTCACCATCACGCACGCGCACACGCCACACGCCGCTGAAATATGCAAATAACCGCCAATGAAAAAGGTGGCTGGACATCAAATATGGGAGAATCTTATGGACTACGATTATATTGTCATTGGAGCTGGCTCAGCTGGCTGCGCGGTCGCAGCGCGATTGTCAGAAAACCCAAAAACATCGGTGTTGGTATTGGAAGCTGGTCCATCAGATGCTGAACTGCAAGCTGTTCACGTGCCTGCTGCTTTTCCATCTATGTTCAAAACCGAACTCGACTGGGACTACATGTCAACGCCGCAAGAGGCGCTCAATGGAAGACAGGCATACATACCGCGCGGCAAGATGTATGGTGGCAGTTCGTCGATAAACGCCATGGTTTATCAACGTGGTAACCCCACCAACTATGACAATTGGAACAAAGGAAACATCAGTGGTTGGAGTTGGAAAGATGTGCTCCCCTATTTCATCAAGGCGGAAAACAACGAGCGTATTGAATCACCAATGCACGGGCAAGGCGGGCCGCTCAATGTCGCCGAACTTCGAGATCCCAATCCCTTGACCAAGACCTTTGTCAAAGCGGCAGAAGAGCAAGGATATCCTTTAAATGATGATTTCAACGACGGAAATCAGGAAGGGTTTGGTCAGTATCAGGTGACCCAGCGTGCAGGAATGCGCGGTTCAGCTGCGGTTTCATATCTTCACGGAGCAATGGAACGCGACAATCTGACGGTTGAAGGCAATGCGCTGACCAAACGGCTGGTCATTGAAAACGGTCGATGCACAGGCGTGATCTATGAAAAAGACGGCGAGGATCGCACAGCAACAGCATCAAGGGAGGTAATTTTGTCGGCGGGTGCAATCGGTTCGCCTCAAATCATGATGCTATCCGGATTGGGGCCAAAGGAACATTTGGAAGAACTTGGCATATCTGTGATCAGAGACTTGCCGGGTGTTGGGCAAAATCTGCAAGATCATGCGTTGGCACCGGTGGCCTATCACTGCACCGAGCCGGTATCGCTGGGTGGTGCCGGAGAGCCTGAAGAGGCAGAAAAACTCGCGGACGGAATGGGCATGCTCACTTCAAACATTGCCGAGGCCGGCGGGTTTCTGACTGTGAATGAAGGTGCAGAGGCTCCTGATCTGCAATTCCATTTTGCTCCCGGTTTTTTCATACTTGACGGGGCTGGAAACCCCGAAGGACATGGCTTTACGCTGTTGCCGGGCATAGTTGGGACCAAAAGCGTCGGTCAACTGACCCTGAATTCTGCAGACCCCAAAGATAAGCCCAACATAGATCCTGCTTATTTGAGCGATGAACACGATATGGACGTTGTAATTGAGGGAATAAAAATTGCACGAAAAATTCTGAATTCTAGTGCTTTTGATCAATATCGCGGGGAGGAATTTTTACCCGGCGAGGATGTCCAGAGCGATGATGAGATTCGTGAATTTATTCGCGATTACGCCCAGACGATTTATCACCCTGTAGGAACCTGCAAAATGGGTTCGGATTCCATGGCGGTAGTAGATCATCATTTGAAGGTGCACGGCATCTCAGGGCTGCGCATTGCTGACGCTTCAATCATGCCAAATATCATTAATGCAAATACAAATGCGCCCTCGATCATGATTGGTGAAAAATGTGCGGCAATGATTAAGGGGGGATAACAGGCCGCATCCACAGAAAATTGTTACGAAAAGTGGCGCTATATCTGCGTTCAATCCGCGCAAAAGTGGAAATCCTGTTCGTTGAATCTCTTTCGCCCGATGACCTGGCACAGGCTGTCTGTAAATTCCAGAATCAGGTAGATGCAATCGGTCTGGTCGCCGTTGATCACCCAAAGATCAATGTTGCTGTTGCTTCAAGCACCAAAGCAGGCATCCCTGTCTTTGCGCTTCTCAGCCCTCTTAGTGCACCAGAGCTTGAGGGGTATATTGGTATTAGTGGGCGTAAGGCTGGCCGCACAGCTGGGTGGGCGATGTCGAGGCTAGGCGTCTGCTTCATAGTCATAGGCAAAGCCTTCGCGCGAGAACGTGGTCTTTACGTTGAGACTTGTCGATCACCGGAATGTAGGGCTCTATGCCTTCCTCTTCGACCAACCAGCCCAACATCTTCGCAGAACCATAAGCTGTGTCCGCGACCAGTTTATCGGGATGCAGGTTGAAACGATCTCTTGTCCGCACGATCATGTCCTGAACAACCCCGACCTCAGTCTGGCGGATCGGTGCAGTTGCTTCAACATCAACAATGATCGCATTGTCTTGATCAACAAGATAGTTGGTTGAATAAGCAAAGAACGCTCTGTCGCCATTTGCGCCGGTGAACCGGGCTGCCGGATCGGATGGTGAGAGGGTTTTGGGCTTCACCTGCGTTGCCGCACCGAAGGCTGCATCATCAAGTGTGTCGAGATATTCCTGTGCAGCACGCGTCGCCTCATCAGGAACGGACCACACAGATCGCTCTACTTTGTTGAAACGACTGGCATCTGCTTTGATGAGCGAAGCATCGACTCCAAAGTCATTACCGCCAACCAAGCCTTCGGCGATACATGCAGTGCATGTCGGTTCTTGGAGAATGTCGAGTGATCAGGGATCGGATCGCTCAGATCGAGCCGACAGAACCATCGATAGGCCAGATTCAATTGCACCTCTTCACATAATCGACGTTCAGATCGGATACCCATACAATAACCAATCAGAAGCATTCGGATCATCAGTTCAGGATCGATAGATGGACGACCGGTTGAGCTGTAAAATAGAGCAAGAAACTGACGGATATCCAATAGATCAACAAAGCGATCAATCAATCGCAACATGTGATCAGTAGGAACGTGGTCCTCGAGACAAAACTCATAAAATAGCACTGCCTGTGGTTCCCTGTGTGGTTCCATCATCGTCATAATCCTCCCAAATCAATGGGAAAACTGAATCAGCCAACAACCGCATATTCAAGGCGAGTTTTTCAACACCAGCGGGGGAGAGCCGGCATTCGGTTACATCATAAATTCGACTAGGTTTTCGATCAACAGCAAAAAATGTATCTTTGGTAATTCTTTCAATGAATATTTAATTTCAATCCATCGGCAATCAATTTCATATCAATTTCAGAAATATTTCCTGACATTTCATCCACATTTCCACAACCTTGAACTTACAAGCGCCAAGGCCTCTGATCATAGCCTACCCGCTATCATCAGTAATTCAAACATGGAAAGGATAGTAAAATGAAGACGTTGATCATATCACTATTTGTTGTCACATCAAGTGCAAGCATTGTGTTTTCGCAAGACGCAGGCATTCAAACACCCCCCGAAATAACGAAGGTCACAAAAAGCAAAGCTATAGATAGTATACCTGCAAGTCATGCAGATCGGATCACATGGGCCTGCCCACAAGTTTCATCATGAAAGGGTTTTCAGCAGTATCAAAGATCATTCATCGCACCTGAGTTTTCAGAAAACTCCTATGTCAATCGTTTGGCGCTATTTGTGTAGATGGCAATCGTATGATTGCTAAGAAATAGTATTTCTTGAACAAAAATTCTAAAACATCCGACCAACTGCAAAAATTCACACGATAACAACCATCTTCAAATAATCGGGAAGCGGTTTATTTTTATTTTTATGAAATGCAATTCCAATAACGATCACAACCCCACGCCGTTGTTTCGGGCGGCATGGTATATAATAATGATCATGTAATCATCAATGCACGGCATAATGTGCCCGTATGCTTTTGATGACAATTCTCATTTTAATCGCTAGAGTACCCTTAAATAAATCTGGTTTTCAAATTGGTATACATTTGGCTTTCAGTCGTGATGCCGATACGAAATCTGTCGTTCATAACTTCAAAATTCTGGGGAAACAGATGAAATGTCCGACGTGCTCTCTAAACACGATATAGTATCGAACCCCACTATCGCCATTGGCAGCATGATCTTTGATTTGACGACACATCAACTAAGAGCGAAAAATGGCACGGTAGTTTCAATTCGTAGCCAGTCCGCAGAAGTTCTGGCGCTATTGGCAAAAACTCCTGGTGAAATTGTCACCAAGGACACGCTATTCGAAACTGTTTGGAACCGAAATTTTGTCACCGATGACAGCTTGACGCAATGTATCGCAGATATTCGCAAAGTGCTTGGTGATACCGAACATACAATTCTTCAGACTTATCCCAAAAAAGGATATATTTTAAACTCTGTTGAAAGTTCTGAACTGAAAAGCTCTAATCCAAAGAAATTGCCTTACGTCCGCATTGGGTTTTTGGGAGTGTTAATTGCGTTGGTGTTTACTATTATTTTTACATCACGTGATCATTCTCAGGAAGCCGCAGCAATACCCAGTCCATCTATTGCCGTACTGGCTTTTGATGATCTGAGCGTAGGCGATAATAAAAATTATCTGAGTGATGCCATCAGTGAAGGGATAATCACGGAGCTGTCACGCTTTAATGAAATTTTCGTAATTTCGCGAAATTCAAGCTTCCAATACAAAGGGCAAGCAATAGATATTCGTGGCATCGCGAAAGAACTTGGGGTGCGTTACATTCTCGAGGGTAGTTTACAAAAAGACGGTAACCGCCTTCGGGTAACGGCCCAACTGATCGACGCAATCGCGGGCTATCATATTTGGGCAGAACGTTACGACCGCGATCTTGCTAATCTATTTGTTGTACAAGATGAGATTACCCGAGCGGTTGCCTCCTCTATTGGTGCTAAAATCATGATAGCCGCTGGGGAGGAAGCAAAAAAGGCAAACCCAGCACGTGTCACCGCATTGCTGCATTATCTGAAAGCGCGGCGCTATTTCAGAGAGTTCACGCGAGAAGGTAGTGAGAAGGCCCGGCTTGCAAGTCTTGCATCGATCGAGGCTGACCCGACACAACCCTATGGGTATTATGGACTCGCATGGACTTCTATTAATGGATATCGTTGGGGTTGGACAGACCTGGGACGACAAGAAGCCCTTTCGCGCGCGCGCGCGTCCGCGCAAATGGCTTTGACGCTGGCGCCAAATGACTATGAAGCACATTTCGTGATGGCAAATGTCCTACTTCAGGCAGGTGAATTAGACCTCTCAATATCACGACACAAGAAAGCTCTGGAATTGAATCCGAATGCAACGAATGTAATGGCTAATATGGCTGAGCCACTGGTCTATGCCGGCCGGCCTCACGAAGCAATCGAGCTTCTCAAACGATCGATGCAGCTTGATCCGCACCATCCAGACTGGGTAAAATGGAATCTTGCATGGGCACAATGGTATATAGGAAACTGCAAACAGGCTCTCGCAACAATGTTGGAAATGTCTCGAATGCCCAATCTTGCCCGACGGTCACTGGCTATAATCTATGTCTGCCTTGGGCGCCAAAAGGAGGCCGAAGAGACAATCACAGATCTGCTCAAAGAGGAACCAAATTATTCTATCGCCAAGGTAAGACTTAATTTCAAAGGTAAATACAAGAATCCAGACGAATTGGAGCGTTGGATTGACGGCCTAAGAACCGCTGGCTTGCCCGAGTAACATTGCAATTATCGGTGCTGTCAGACGAATTCGAACTGGTTTCTGCTAGGCCAATATCGGCCAAAGGCAGAAATGGGCTGTTCACGTCAGACCGAAATGCTGCACCAGTAAAATTGTGACTGAGAATCCATAGTAAGTTTGGGCTCAATCCAGTCGTTCGCCGCAAATTCAACAGATGTCGGTTTGTCCGGAGGCTGTGTAAAACGTCCGACACAACTATCATCGACGCTGGGTGTCAGGCGGAGCCATTGGTAATCCATCTTTCCAAGTACAATTTATTACAAAATTGACGATAGTACCGAAATACAATTACCCATAAACTCAGTCTCCGATCACTCGGTCGGATTCTGGTTTTGTTTTAGATATCGCTGCCACAAAGTTTAGATAGGAGTTTCTAAGGTGATTGGTTCCTGAGTTTGGCGGCCAGACGGCAAATATTCCATATGACGGTGCGTGCCAGTCTTGCAGAACTTCCACCAAAAGCCCCGCAGCAATCCGATCCCTAACAAAGAAATCCGGCATAACCACAACCCCACACCCTTCTTCAGCCATTCGTCTGGCAGCGAAGCCAGAGTCGACGGAGATACGATGCGGCATTTGCACAATATGCGCAGATAGCGACTGGCCAGTCGGTGTTAACTTTAGGTTTTTTGACACCCCGGTCAGATCTATCACCTCAAGAGTTTCCAAATCCTCTGGTTTTACAATCTTGTTCTTTGATTGCAAATAGCCGGGTGAGGCACAGACATACAACCTCCCATCCGCTAGTTTTCTTGACATCAAAGAAGAATCTTCGAGTTGCCCAACTCGGAGCCCCAAATCAAAGCCTTCTTCAACAAGGTTGAACCGACGGTCGCTGAAGCTCATAGAGATTTCTACATTCGGATAGTGCTTCAGGAATGCCGAAGTACGTGTCACGAACCGTGCATATTGCAGGATCGCTGGTGCCGTGACCTTCAGCACGCCTATTGGATTGCGAGTTCGGTGGCCGATCTCCCCAAATCCCTCTTCTGCAGCTTTTAGCATGATGCGCGCTGAGTTGGCCAATCGTTTCCCGGCATCCGTCAGGCTGAGTTTGCGAGTCGTACGGTAGATTAATGGTGTGTCTAGATGGCGTTCGAGCGACGTTACGTGATGGCTCACGACCGAAGCAGAAAGTCCCAGCTTTTTAGCTGCCGCCCGAAAAGAGCCAGCGTCAGCGACGCATGAGAACACGGCAAGTGCACGCAGGTGGTTGAGCATTTTTATTCCATCAATGTATAGAACAATGAATTCTATCTACACCATCTTATGAAACTAAATGCAATTGGCCATACTCTTCCAAGTCAGCGAACCGTCGCTGGACAAACAGGAGATCAATCTAATGAAATTACTTATTCTCGCAACCGCAGCCGCTCTTTCTTTTACAATCTCAACAGGCAGTTCACTTGCTGCAAGCACAAAAGACGTTGTGCGGTCAGCCATGACGGAGTTGATGATTAAGAAAAATGTCAATTCTATCGATATGCATTTTTCAGAACCGTACATTCAACACAATCAACTTATTCCCTCAGGCCTCGGTGGTTTGAAAGAACTTGCGAACCAGGCCATAGCCAAAAACCCAGCATTCAAATATAAGTTGGTTCGACTTATCGCAGATGGAAACGTCGGTATTGCGCACGGTGTTTACGAAGGGTTCGGCGAGATGCCGCTTGTCGCCTTCGATGTATTTAAGGTTGAAAAAGGTAAAATTGTTGAACATTGGGACAACCTCTCGCCGATAGCTGCCAACAACCCCTCAGGGCGCTCGCAAACCGACGGTCCAGTTGAAGTTGTTGACCATGACAAAACCGACGCCAACAAAGCGCTCGTGAGGGATTTTGTTGAAACCGTTCTTATTGGTGGCGCTTTCGACAAACTTCCAACCTATTTTGATGGTAATAATTACATTCAGCACAATTCTAACATCGCAGATGGTTTGAGTGGATTGCAGGAAGGTCTGCAAGCTCTAGCCAAGGCCGGTGTGACCATGAAAATTGCAAAAATTCACAAAGTGTTGGGAGAAGGTAATTTCGTGCTTGCCATATCGGAAGGCGATATCAGCGGAAATCCGACGGCATTCTACGACCTCTTTCGCGTCAACAATGACAAGATTGTTGAGCACTGGGATGTGATCTCACCCATCCTCCCAGCCGAGAAAACCGCAAACACAAACGGAAAATTTTAAATAAGATCGGAAACAGAAACACTCTGGCGGTATTGAGATTTCGCCAGAGTATTGTGGCGACCCGTTAAAATAAGAAATAGACCATGAATGACAATCAGATGCATGTCGAATTGTTCTGATTGAGCCAAAGACTCAAGGTCGTAAATGGACTTCAAACGGTAATTTACATTTTTGTTTGGATGTGTGGGGTGTCGAATTTGAGGTTCCATATAGAATGCAAACCGTTTCAGCAGACGCCACAAAACCAGACATTCATTTTAGGAATTTTTATGTTGGCGAACATGTGCGCAAAATGCACTGAATACGAATCAACACAATACGACGCAGACCAAGACCCAAAAGTGAGCCAGCAACAACAATGGGCCACGGGCCAACAAATACGGAAAAGGGTAATATGAACCAACGTTCGCGCGCAAGATGTGTACAGGTGTATTACACCCGTACCACTTGGCAAGGGGAACACGCTACGCGTTCCCCATTGCATCCCCTCCGGTTTCTATACGTCAGGAGTAGTCTTCCTAGTTGATGGCCAAGAACTATGTCCCATCGCCAGAAGGGGCTTCACCATCCGAAATTTCAGCCACTCCGACTAGATATTTCTCATAGGCTTTTTTCAAGTATTTAAGAGAGCTTTCTTTGTCGACATTGGCCTGTATACGATCTTGAACAAATCGCATTCGAGATTTACTTTCTCCGATTATCTCTGCCCAGCTTTTTACCCAAATCTCAACTTTTCCATCCTCTGATTGATAAATTCACCCTCTGGGGCTACCTTTTTGACGAGTACGTGTTCTGGCAAAATCATCAAGATCATTCGAAATAACCCAGAAACTCCATCTGGTATCCACATGTTGAAACCTTTCATCAGCAACAACAGTATATGCATATTTTTCGATCTGCGTTATCTCATCAGACCCAATCTTTACGGATGGGCGTTTCAACTCAACAACCAAGTGTTCTCTCTCATTGGCACGGTTTTGAGGAATAGAACGTGATAGCATGAGATCAACAATACCTGTTTTGCCGTCTATACGTTTTACAGATTGATCAATAACTGTATTATTTCCGATCAGCTTACGGTGTTTTTTCAATACCTCAGTCAATGACTGACCATCGACCGTAAGATTGAACTCTTCGCCGAAAATCCACGTGTTGTTCTCAGCAATCATTCGATGGAGCTGACTGCGCTCCTTAAGCAGCTTCTTGCTGTCTCTGTCGAATAACAATGCCTCTATTCCATGTATAAATTTCAGACGGTCTGCTACCAATTTCGAAGAACTAATTACATTTGCTAAATCAGCTATCTCTAAGTGTCCAACCCGAAACTAATTGAGTGATATCAGTTGTTTGTGATTCAATCGGATTTTCAACGATTCGACGGAGATCACCATGGTCTGGACTGATATCACCCGCCCGCGATATGAACGCAAATTTGACCGCTATGCAAGTGATTGCAGCAATAAGGAATGGCAATTGATTAAGCCATTTCTTCCGCCTAAGAAACGAGTTGATCGCCCGCGCACATCTAAACTGCGAGATGTGTGGGATGCGATCCAGTACATGGCCTCAACCGGCTGCCAATGGGCGATGATTCCCAATGATTTCCCACCACCTTCCACAGTGCAACGCTATTTCTATGACTGGCGTGACAATGGTCTGCTGCATGAGATCAATCATGCGCTTGTGATGGTGGCACGAGAAGCTGAGGGGCGTGAAGCATCTCCCAGTGCCGGTGTGATTGATTCACAGTCTGTGAAAACAATGGAAAGTGGCGGGGTTTGCGGCTATGACGCAGGTAAGAAAATCAAGGGTCGCAAGCGGCATATCATCGCCGATACCATCGGTCTTCTGATTGGCTTTGTTATTCACTCAGCAGGTATTCAGGATCGTGATGGAGCTGTTCACGTCCTCAATTCAATCCGCCGCACACACCCATGGCCGCGACATGTATTTGCGGATGGTGGTTACGCAGGGCCAAAACTGCGCGGCAAACTGGAGAAAATCGGATGTTGGACAATGGAGATTGTCAAACGTTCTGACAAAGCAAAAGGCTTCGAAGTCATTCCACGCCGCTGGGTTGTCGAACGCACCTTCGTATGGCTCGGCAGATGTAGAAGATTGGCAAAGGATTGGAAAAAAATCCATCCTCTCTGCAGAAAGCTGGTTGCTCATCGCACATATCAAGCTGGTAACAAGGCGAATCGCAAGAGTTTGAAATTACACAATTAGTTTCGAGTCGGACTCTAAGCTAATTCTATTCCGATGATATGACATTCTTCCATGGGAGCTTTCTCCTTCTACAGTGGTTTCAAACACCACCTTCGCACAATTGCGCTTTAAAGGGGGCATCCACCCCATCGCTTACAATTACTCCGGCTTTGGCAATGTCAGATTGGGAAACAATTCGATCAATTGCGTGGTCTTTGATTCAAAGCCACCACTTTTAATGTGTCTATAGGATTTAACTATCCAGCCAGTGCTCGGGTTTACCCAAAGTTTTTCGTAAATAGCTGCGCCATTTGACATGGAGGAGATATAATTTCCCTCTACAACTTCATGGGAAATTCCCTCGTATTCTTCTTTCCCGCATGCAACACCGCTGGCTTTGGCAGCATCACTTGTTATTGATTTTTTCGTATCGGCAAGACTTTTCTTAGAATCGTATGAATTCATGAAACTCCATGTTTTTCCTTTATCATTGGACCTGTACATATTGTCGCCAAGAAAGAGCGACCAGGGGTCATTGGCGGGATCGATCATTTCTGTCATCCCACTGATTTTTCCATCACTATAGTGATAATTGATACTGGTTTTGCCACCGACAATTTCCTGGGTAAGGTGTATGCGCACGGGGCCCATTTTTTGGTTGCCAGGCACCAAAAGCTCGGTAAATCGGTCCTGACAAGTATCCGCAGATGCCGGGGCAATGGAGATTACAAACAATAGAGCAAAAATAAGAAGTTTCATCATTTTTTCCTTGGTGTTTTGGGCAAATTGATTTTGATCAGCAACTCATCAAAGTGGACAAGAAGTTATGGATACAGCAGCGCAAGCATGGCTGTTTTGAAGGATTCATTTGTCTGCAAAGTTAATCATGTAAATCCATGCCGCCGCATGAACAACGATGCCGATAGCGGAGACCAGCAAAAATAATCTGGAAATGCCATTGCGGGCCTTATTATCCACATGGTCATGAAACTCCTTATTGGCCCACCGTCCACCGCTTACCTTGCGTTTTGGCAGAAATTTTGCTTCGAGCCGATTATATTTGGCGATTCCTTCATCAGGCTTCAACCGGTATTTAAGTTCAACAATGCTGCGATTTACATACCAGCCAAGCCAGCCAATAGCGATGGTTGCAAGGCTGATTAAAAACACCCAATCGATTGGTGTAAACGTGCTGATATCCATACTAATTCCCTTCGGTGGTAGATTTGCGGCCCCGCCCGAATTTCGATTTCTTTGCTCCAGTGAAAAACGGCACGGCAAATGCCGCCAGCAAAAATGCAGCACCGAAGCCCATTGCAATCATACCGTTCGCGCTGATGGTTCCAGATTCGATTTCATTGATTGACGGTTTGTCCGGCATGTAACGCAAGGGAATGGAATCGCCGAACTTTATGGAGTCGAAGAATGAACGTGACACAGTTTTTCTGTCTGTGACACGTCCCTTGGGGGCTTTGAACTGATACCTGACTACAAATTCAATACGACCGCGGCTCGACAAACGACTCATGTTGTTCACATTAGAAGATCCACCTCTGCGGCGCACTTTTGATTTGTTGGTAACAATGGCCATGGCTTCAATACCCCTGGCCTTCAACATACGATCCTGATCGGCGATTGAATATCCAACCCATCCAAGACCAACACCAAGGATCGCCAGAACAACGGCCCAGATAAGCCCTCGCTTCATGCTGTTGACCGGGTCAGCCACCGAACCACTCACACTGTCTGCGGTGACATATTGGCAGCAAGCGGGTCTTCACCATATTGGTTGGTGCCTTTGGTGCCGCGCAAGAAGCCCAATTCAATCAGCATCCAAAGTCCGGCCACCATTGCTAAGAGGAGCACAATATAGGCGGCTGTGCCGGGTACCGGAATTTGCTGGCCGACAAGTTCTATTGTGGAATAACCGATCTTGAAAGTGCTCAGGAAATTGGCAAGCACTCCGGGGGCGAAAAAAATAATGGCCCACGGCACGGCTGCCTTGTTTCTGTCATGAAGGCGCTTCACCGCAACGGCCACCATGGGATAGAGCAATGCAAAAGAGAGCGCAAACAACAACAGTTGTATGCCTATCCCGCCAGACAGGGCCAACGGTAACAGGGCCCATGAGACGACGATACTCAGGGCGATAATGACCAACAAGCCAAACCAGAATGATTTACGTGATATGCGACCTTCAAACGATGTGAACAGTTTCATTTTCGACTTCTCCATTTGGGGTATATTTTTGCTTTGGTAGCTGGCGTCTGCTTACGGCAAGGAAACGGAAATGACGAAATCTTCACCCATGGAAAGAACGGAAAACTCTCCTTTCCCGAGCGTACCGGCACCGATGTTGCTGGCTTTGGCTTCGGTAATCATTTTCGCCGCTGCTTCGACATGGCCGGCTGCGTCATCGTTGTTGATGGCTCCTGCAATCCAGGACACCATCTTGGGGGCCTCATCTTTGGACCATCTTTGAGTATTGATATCGATCAGAGGTCCGGCTGGATCAGTATTTGTGATGATCATCTTGCCGTCGCCTAATGTATGGCTGCAGCTCATTATTTTTTTAGTGGCATCACCCGGCATCGGATTTTCACCGCAAAATAATTTCTCGATGCTTAAGGACACTCCATCGGACTTGGCCGATGCCTGAAGCCTGGTTAACAAGTCATCCAGCGACAGACCGAGATTGGATGCCTGAGCCGGTGCTGACAAAAGTGCGAAGTAAGCCAGCATGGTGAAACAAATTGATTTGAACATAATAGACCTCTTGTGGAAACGGGTTGTGTGATGGCGCTTAAAAACACCGGGAGGGGCGCCATTCCCACATTGGATCTTCATGCAATGTACCTCCACCACGTAACTTCTTTGTTGTCCGCCTTTCGGGTTTCACCCGTCGATTGCGTTTGATTTTTAAACCGTCCGGATTAGAGCTCGCAGTCGATCCAACGCCCATATTTGCTTCATCCCTCAGTCCGGTGGAACTTTTCACTTCAATTTTTTAGCTCCGGCATAGGCAGGAGAAATGGTCGGGGACACAAAGAATGCAGCGAGAGCAACAGACAAAATGAGCAACGTGATTTTACTGATCATGGTTCTGATCCCTGATGGATTAGATATGGAACGGCTAAAACACAATTAAATACAAGCCTTTGCCCGCAAGGTGAGCGTTTGAAATGTCCTTCGAACTATCGAATTAATAGTCTTGCTAATATTAGGAGGTAACGGTTAGGTAACAGATTGACGAAAGCAGCAGTTGACAAAAATAATCGCGCCCAGATTTTCCCGGAAACCTTGGAGATCGGTACACCACCTATCATATTTGACAGTCCCGTGTGCTCCAGCGGCACTCGCCGCCCACCCACCTAATTAGCCGGTTTCAGGGTGAGGAAATTGTATACTCCGATACCAACAAAAAAAGCAGCGATCCAAATGGCGTTGTACATCAGGCTGCCGCGATAGTCGGGGTCGATGTCGCGGATTTGCGGATCGAGAGGCATATAGCGGATAGGAATGCGCGCTCCTTCGTCATGGGCGTGAAAAAAGGCTCGGGTAACGCCGACGCTCCCGCGCCGCATAGTATCGCCAACGGTAAAGCCGACGCGCATTGCATAACGGATCGAAATCTTACCTTCATGTATACTACGATCCTCGATCTTATCGATGATTGTCGCCAGTGCCGTTGCGCCAAGGGTATCGAGCCGCCAGTAGTCGAGGTTGCGATGAATGGTGAACGCCAACATTGAGATGGCCAGGATCACCGGAATCAATAGACCAATTCCACGCTCGCTGCCAAGCCTGCGGACAATGGTGGATTTGCGACGCACGGGTTCGTTCATGCGCTGCCGCCTTCTGCTCCGCCGGATTGCGATTGTGTGGTGGAAGCTGAAGCGGCGCTGCGCGCGCTGCCTTTTCGCCAACGCCGAACATACGCCGCCGCGATCAGAGCCGGGATCAGAAGCACGCCGCCGATCGCACCGATGGTGACGGGAAGTGCCCACAGTTGCTCGAAATTGTCCTGCTTAACAACTTTCTTTTGGCTCGGATCGAACAGGATTTCGTGACGAGAGCCGATTGCGTGGTTCCAATTCGACGAGGATTGCCCGGTACTTGCTTCGGTCACTTCGCCGGGCTTGAATTCATATCGAAAGACCGGCGAATAATCGGTCGTTTCGCCATCCCACGGATTGGCGCCGGGCCAGTCATAGACGCGGACGACTTCACCCGTTGTGCGCTGGTAGCGCGACACAATATTAAAGCTCTCCATCGCCAGGATAGCCGCCATACCGAGGACCAAACTCGGCAGCAGGAAGATCAACACCCAGGCCCGCCACGACACCAGTCGCCGACCGTCCGCCGTCGTGCGCAGCAGATAAAGCTGCGTCATGTTCATTGGATCAAAGCGGTGCGTAACAGCATTCATCGACTCCCTTGGTTACAGGCTCCGTCACGCCGTTTGCGGAGAGCTGGACGAAGCGCGCGGGTCGAAACCGAACCGGTTATCGCCTTCCATTCCTTTCAGGAACCCCAGTTTAATGAGCATCCAAAGCCCTGCCATCATTATTTTTCTGCTCCGGCATATGCGGGCGAAATGGCTGGAAATACAAAGAAAGCTACGACAGCAGCAGACAAAATGGGCGACGTGATTTTATTGATCATGGTTCTGATCCCTGATAATTCATATATGGAATGGCTTAGATACAATTATATACAAGCCTTTGCTTATAAGGCAGGAGATTGAAATATCCTTCGAACTATCGAATTAGAAGCCTTGCTAATATTGGGAGGTAACGGATCGGTAACAGATTGTCGAAAGCAACAGTTGACAAACTTAACTGGTCGGGCAAATGTTTCTGTTCTTTAATTAAAAGTAGATTTTGGTCGGCTCTTTGAGAAATCAAGTTAAATGGGTGCAGCGTGAATTGGGGACCCGGTTAGCGTCAAACTTACCCCGTGTTATATGGATTTCCGCTCCGGGGGGAAGCGGTAAGACAGTTTTTGCGCGTCAGATCATTGAAGAGACAACGGCAACATCAGTTTGGCTGCAAATAGAAGGAGCCCATGCAGATACCGGTTTGTTTCTGAATCTGCTGTACCGGGAAATCAGTCTGATTCTGGATTCCGCGGATTTGCCGATGCCTACGCCTGATGAAACAATGAACGCGTTGTCGTATTGCCGCAGGTTGCTCTTTGCTGCGGCGCAATCCACGGCTGAGCCGCTAGTAATTGTCGCCGATGATTTTCATTTAGTCCAACCTCACTCCGAAACCGCTTTTGTGCTCGGGCAGGCGCTGCTTAACACACCGCCCAATCTTCACCTGATTGTCACCAGCCGGATGCCGCGATTCGGCTCCTTCGCGCGGGTTAAATCGGAAGGCTACGTGCGCGATGTGTCGTTCGAAGATTTGCGATTAACAGCATCCGAAACGCGCGAATTAACCGAATGCTTGTTACCAATTGGCTCCGATATCGAAGAAATATCGAGCGAAATTCTTAAGATTACTGGTGGCTGGGTGCTTGCCTCGCGTCTATTGATGGAGTTGTACACATCCAACCGAAAGGGTGTGCAAGCTTTTCAGCCTGCGGATCGGGAAGCACTCTTTCAGCTGCTGGCATATGAGGTATTCCTGGACCTTAGTGCTGAGGAGTTGCGTGTCCTGGGGCGGGCGGCCTGTCTGCCCGGTTTACCCGCCCAACTGCTTGCTCCTGTTTTGGATATCGAAGGGGCAGCAGCCGTTATGGAACGGCTGGCCGACCAATCGATGCTGGTAACCCGGCGACCTAATGGACAGTACAGAGTTCACGATCTGGTGTGTGAAACGCTTTCTGTCGATCGCAGGGTGATGGAGGACGTAACACCAAAATTTCTGGAAAATGCGGCGTCGCACTTCCTAGCAAATGGATATTTGCAAGACGGACGTTCTCTCTTGGCCCAATCGCAAAACTGGCAGCTGTTGGCAAATGAGATCGAAAAGCGGGCTCTGGAGCTCGTCAGTACAGGACGTTTTGCATTCCTCGGCGACCTGCTGACCGGCATGCCTGAAGATCAGGTAATGGCGTCCTCACAATTGCGATTCTGGCGAGGTATCTGTCTGCAGGGCAATGATGCAAGCAGAGCAGGTGCCGAGCTCAGGTCGTTGTATTTCGACACCAAAGATACGGCACCGGTCTCCGAGGTTGTCCGGGTATGGGGGGCGGCTATTGATGCCACGTGGGCTGAATGGCCTGTCTGCCAAATTTTCGATCCACTGATTGCGGACATCGAGAAACTGCACACCGAAATTAAGGAGCACGGTGACGAGACCGACATGAATGCCCTGGCGCGCGGTGCGTTTGCCGCACTGGCGCTTCGCAACACACAGAAGGAAGGGTTTGCCGATTGGGAAACGCGCAGTCTGGAACTTTTTTTGACCGAGCCATCGCGCACCGAGTCTGTAAAGCGTGGATTGCAGTTGATGATTCACTATACATGGGGTACCGGCGAACATGCCAAGGCGACACTTGTCCGCCAGCGATTGCGCAACTGGCTGGATGATGAGTTTTGCCCGCCGGGAGATAATTGTGTCCAGTACACTGTTGAGGGGGCTTATCAGACATGGTTTGGCGAAGGCCTCGACGCCGCTGTTGCAAATGGCCGGGCGGGTATCGCTATGTCAGCTTCCCTGGGCGCGCAATTCTGGGATGTGCCCATTTTGAATGCGGCGCTCTATAAGATCTTGTCGATGGAGGCGATTGATATCGGATGGGAATTTGCCGGCGTTATTGCGGAGCGAAATCACAAGGATTCCCGGATAAACGATCTCGCGATCCAAAATCACGTTGAATCCTATCTGCATTGGCTTGAGGGTGATTTGGAAATGGCCGTGCTTTCATCACGAACTGCGTATGCTTTGGCGCTGCAATCCGGATTTTGCCTGTCGCCGATCTATTACGGGATTGGCTTGTCGGCGGTTTTGAATTCCAGCGGTGATCGGCATGAGGCGCGGAAATATCAATCAGCAGCCCGGCATGCTGCCGTTGTCGGCAACAGCCCCTGCATGACGTTTATGGCATTGATGCTGGGTGCAGCCTCAGCATTGACGGCAGCACATCCAGGCCGGGTTTTGGCATATTTACGGCCTGCTTTAAAGATTGCCGGTGAACAGAAATACACCAGTGTTCCCTGGGTGCGGCGGGCTGATACGGCAATTCTTCTGCAACTGGCACGCGAGCGGGGCATTGAGTTGGGTGCTGTCGATCTGCTCTACACCGCTCTTCAATTGAGCAAAATTTCCACCGATCGCCACGAATTAGTTGACAAGTCAAGCCTACGAGCTGCGCACTCAAAAACAATACAGGTTCGAACCCTTGGATCTCTTGAAGTTGTGGTTGATGGTGAATCAAAGCTTGCTTCCGCCAAGACCCAACATGGGCCTCTGGAGCTTCTGCTCCATCTCGTAGCCGCTGGCTCCAACGGAGTTCGGCGCGAGGCTTTGATCAATCTGCTGTGGCCGGACGCAGAATACAATGCAGGGCGCGACAGACTGAAGACAACTGTATATCGCCTGCGGCAAATGTTAGACAATAAGGATACCATTTTAACCAAGAGCGGCCAAGTTCTGCTCAACGCCGATTTGGTCTTTGTTGATGCCTGGGCACTTGAGGATGCCGCCGACCGGACGCCGGATTCACTCGTTGGTGCGCTTGGCAATATTGCGTTCTATCGTGGGCCCTTTTATGAGGCGTTTGATCGGGAATTGGAATTCCTGCTTTATCGCGGGCACTGCAGCAACGCTGTGGTCGGCCTCATCTCAGGGGCACTGTCCTTACCTTCAACACCTCACGATACGGCTGCATTGCCGTTTCTTGAAAACATCATTTCAAAGCTTGATCCAGGCGACGAAATGATTGAGTCAATTCGGCAAGGCTTCAACAAGCGGGGTTGGTCGTCAGCGCTTGATCGGCTGGAAACATTGTGGGCGGCGAGCGCATAGTCGTAACCCGACTTATTTCCGGCGCGCCGATTACCTATGCATGCTTCGCTGAATGCGCTGTCTGCGTGAGACCCATCGCTTGCTTGCGTTCTCACCAAATGCCGGGTTATCACATGTCGAAGATACACCGTGAACGGCCGCCAAGCCCTTGGTGTCCAGCAAATCGATGGCCTTGTCCCATTTTTTCTCTAAATTGAGTTTTCGCACGTCTTTCATCTCAGCGGTCAGTACGTCCTGCCAAATGCGGCATCGATAAACAGGCATATCGCGTTCAATCTGTTGGGTCATATATTTGATGGTGCTTTGTACAGTCCGTTCCGTCAGCCGAGAACACGACGGAGTAAATGCCTCCAGGGCCCAAAGCTGCGCTTTGCTCGATGCGATCAACGCGCGATATAATTTCTTGGATCGAAAACTCTTGATCGATTTACCGATTTCCTTCACCGAGGCCAGCACGATATGGCAGGCTTCCAGGCCAGTCGCGGCGACTTTTTGGGCGATTTCATCAGGCAACGATGGCACTTTGAGTTCAGGGCAAAGAGCTTCCGCGGTTTTGATGGTTGCCGCGTGAAGAACAGACAGTTGAATTTTTTCAGCCAGACTTGCAGCAATGGTGAGATTTTTTTGTGACCGGTGCAGATCCATAAAAACCTGCTCGCACGCACCATCCGAAAGCGTTCCGGGTACCGA
>NVWB01000223.1 GCA_002733575.1 Blastopirellula sp.
CTGCCTTCGACCCTATACCAATATTCCTTATCCACTGCGACGCTCCGTTACGGTAACACTAAAGCTATCTCGGGTAGTTGTAACGAATAGCATCATATAATCACTTGTATCATATGCAGAGATCATTTTAATTTGTTTAACCACCTCACCCTGAATGTGTATAAATTCCACATCCTCTAAGGTAAGATGTCCATGAGGACCATCTATCTCATTGATGATATCAAGTAACCTCATCTGCATAGATTGTGATAATTTAGTCATGTTATATTCCCAGCATTTGTCTAAGCGTATCAATCCATATACTAAAATACGCAGTCAGTTCGATTCTTCTAGGATGTGTGTGCTGATGATATATCTCAAAGTCCTTCTGATTCTGGATTTTGTCAGCAAGTAGCGCATATAACACTTCTCGAGTAATGCCTCCAAGCTTTCTACTTAAGTCAAGTATATCAATATCGTCACTATGTTTATTGTTACGTTTAATACCATTCTTTTCATGGTACTCCAATACACGCATATATGCATCAGACCACGTAATGTTTACAATCATATGCAATGGGTGCAGACAGAAGATCTTATTTGACATCTCAGGAGCTTCCAAGGCCTTTAATATGGCAAGACCCTCATTGATATGATTCATGTATGGTGTACCAGACCTTGTTGCATATTGGTTAGCATAGAATGCTTTAATAGCTATAAGTTCTCGTTCATAACTAATCATTGCGAAATCCTTTGAATCCGGGGAATCTAGGCTTATCTTTCATTCCGTAAGCCATGTAACGGAATACGATTTGTTTACCCTTATAGTCTTCCTGGTTATCCCAGATCTTCTGTCGTAGGGCATGCGTTAGACCCTTACCGCCTCCGATAGATACTTCACCCCATTGTTCTGTTGCTACAATAAGCTTACCAAGACTACCTGCTGGAACCATCCCTAACTTAGAATGTGATCGCTTGGCTGTACCATGTAAGGATCGAGTATCTTCATTAGTATTATGCATAAGCTCTTCAAAGCCTATGATTATGCCTTCAGCATCTTCCCAGGGCTTCACTTTTAACATCCATTCCTGTTTAAGTGTGGATCGATTAGATTTGTATGGGGCACCTGGTGCTCGTATGATAATACCTTCGTATCCAGATTTAAGTGCCAAAGCATAGAACTCACGTACTTCTATCGCATTGCTGCATATCTTTTGACGTACAAATTCAAGATGACATGCTTCAACTTCTCCAACACGTTCTTTACCCTTCATTATTTGCCTATTCGCTTCCATGGATCGCCAACCGAACTCAGTCACAGGATTACCGAACCAATCGAAGACCATAAATCGAAAGTCCGGTTCACCTGCTGCAGCTGACAGATCTGATTGGATGTCATTGTATTCTTTTAGATTACCGTTTCCATCAAAGGTAACTAATTCGCCATCCAGATTGGTATCCCACATATGCTCATTAAGCCATGTACGTACGAACTTGTTCCGTAATGGTTTAAATGATTGTGTACAAATCCCTTGACCAGGAAGTATGAGACCCCTCCAGCCATCTAGCTTGAAGGAACATAGTTTAGGCCAATCGACGATGTTATCGATACCAGCGTCAGTACATGTCTCAGCCTTCATAGGCTTTGTAATCATATTCATTATAGATTTACCTTTACGTGACATTGTAATCCTAACTTCAGGCTGTCGTATATTGATACACGCTGACAAGTATAATCATGATGTTCAGTCTCAGTCATATGGCGTTTTGTGTGTGTATGAGCCATAAGTTGCTTGAGCCAGAACGCTTCATCGAGGGTCATTTCCATTACTACAATGGTATCTGTCTTAACTTGTGTCATAATGTTCCTATACTGTATGTAAGCCAATTAATTATTATATATACACCTGATGCTGCGTACATACCAAATCCGATACTTGGCACTTTAAACTTTACTGTTTTAACACTCCACGCGAACATTGTGCTGTGTATTACGACCAGAGTATAGTAAAATAAGTGCATTAAATCAGGATCGATCATTCTATTCTATTTCATCCTTGAGCAAACTACGTAATGTAGCATTTTCACCACGTAAGAAGGCATTTTGGTATCTAAGTTCATCGACATCACTCTTGATACCTTGTAACTCTTCCCACATAGTATCAACAGCCGCTGTCATTATGTTTGGCATACAGTAATCAATTATGCTACCTACTGTTGCTGCTGTACCCAGAGTATTAAGATTAGCGGTATAGTTAGGGCTGTCCGGCTTGATTGAACGGCTGTCACCTAAGGTAGCTTCCCTAACAACTACAGCTCCCTGAGCTCCCGCTTCTGGTATAGTAGATATAGCCCATAACAATAGCATTGTGAAGAATGATGTAACTAATATACCTTTCATGAAACTCCCTAGTACTCGCAGTGTGAATCGTAGTTTACTGTCTTTAGAATGGCTCATCACTTATTAGTCCACTCACTTGATTTAACTACCAATTCCTTAAGTAATACTTGCCCCTGACGTCTGCAATGCTTTCGCATTTCAACAGACCACTCTTCAATCAATGTAGTAGGCGACTTTCGCGGCAATGTTGTAACATGCGCCGGTGATGTATTATAACGTTCATGCCCAGTAATAGCATTATAAGTGCCAGTATTAACTATTACTACCTCCACCATACCACGTCCTACAAGTTCATTTAATTCAGTCTGATTACGTACAACTGTGGCATTAGGATTAGTCTTATTAAAAAGTTCGAAACATGCAGCTTTTAATAGTTCTGGTGAAGACCATTCCGAGTATGACATATCAACTACTTCATCAGCCATCATCTTAGCAATGTCATCCCATAACTCTGTATCATACCACATATCACGGGTAACACTCTTCAATTCCCAACTACCTACTGTTTGGCGATCACGTTCTAGTGTAAGATACTCGGGCTTGACATCGTACCCGTAATCCATCTCAGTTTCACACACGTATAACCCATTAACAAAGAGTTGACCCTTACGATCTAGAAGTATTCGCCCTTGTGATGTTTCATGCACTTCACCAACAGACTTCTGCATATGTAGACAGGAGTTCTTAATCTCTTCCACGTCTTCGCTAGATAGTCCTGATACTGCGAAAGTTACACCTTCATTAGTCTGAGGAGCAGCTTCATCTGATACAACTAGAATTTCCGCCTCATACTTCTTGTTGTAAACAAAGTGTGGTTTCCATATACGATCACGATTATAGATGACCATGTCGTACTTCATACGTTTCAGCACTAACATAGCTATCTTATAACCTTCACCGAATGATCCGATACTATGTGGATCATCTGCCTTAGAAGTAGTACCTAGCAAGAGAGTCTTTGGTAAGAGCTGCTCGAACTTAGAGAATAGCTTGAGCGTGTGAGTACCTTCAGCATTACTCGAGAAGGAATATTCGAATGGTGAATTACAATCGAGGCTGTTCTGTATTAGTTCCCTGACTGCTTCTGCCATACCCCAATGCTTGACGTAATCGACATTCATCGGCAGTTCATATTGATTACCGAATAAGCTCATGTCTCAGATGCCATTAGATCTTCTACTGCAGAAGGAAGTTGTCCCTTAAAGACCATAACTGGCTTATTAGTGCTATCAAGGCTATAACAGTTATTGTATTTAGGCTCGTGGTTGTGCCGGAGATAGTGTAACGCGATCCGAACATGTTTATGCAAGACCTTAGCATACTTCTGCACGTTGAAACCCATACAGTTACAGAAGACCATATGATCTAGTACCTCGTCTGTATGATCACCGTTAATAGTAACTAAGTATTGCCCAACATACAGGCCCTTCTTGCTGCGCTTAGTTAATAGGAATTGCCCTGTGACATTATCATCAGGTGTTACTACGTATAGAAAATTATCTTTAGACATAAAGCACTAAGCCTCTTCCCATGTGAAACATTGATGTGATAACAACCAGCAAAACTCCGATGAATTTAACCCATCGCCACCGACGTATAATTTTGAACTGTTCCTGTTTATATGTCAGTGGTGTATGCGTATGCACATTACACATTTTCCCATGTGTACGGCGACCAAGTTCGTCACCAGTAATCACCATGATTATTCCGATCATGAATGATATGTTGAAGCCGATGATAAGATGTTCAAGTAGCATGATGATCCCCGTGTATTACTTTATTGATTATTTATTATATAGTGTCTTGCGGACAAAAATCAAGTGTCAATTAAAGAAGCAATTACCCTGTCTTCTAACTTGCTATAGTCACTGAAGACTAGCTGATGATACTTTGCCTTCTTATCTAGATCTATTCTACCCTGAGAATACGCCTCTGTGAATTTTGCTTGCTTCTCTACTGATCTGTACAAATTCTGTTGTAGTAGCCTGTTCGACATATAGAATGATTTACCGTGTCTTGGGGGACAATAAATTATTGCTCTACCTGTTACAGTGCCCCTCAATTGGAATGCATGACGCATTTTTGGTACGGGGAGCGCCGTAGCCAAGACTGTAGGTACGATAGCTACCACAGGCACCGTAACGGCAAGTTTCTTAAGGAATTGTCTACGAGATATTTTCAATGTACGGTCCCCTCTACAGGTTCATCAGATTTAGTTGTGTCTGCAGGTTCGTCATACTCATCAGGTTCGATCTTACGTAATGCAGACTCAGGGAAACCATATTCTGAACCTGCTACACCATACATATCGAAACATTCACTCGCATGCCCGATACCTGAGGTAGACATTAGAAGTTCACCTGCGTGTATACGATCACACCTGTTAACTGTTGTGCGTGGTATAATTACAGAGTCTGTATTGGGACCCACTGAATATACCGCTACCAGATCACCTACCGTGAATAGTGCTCGTAATGATGAGCAGCTCATGCTGTAAGAGGTATTACAGGAGCACCTAAACCAGGTAGGGATCCATCTCTATGGAAACTTATGGGCTGAATAGGTTCGACGTAATCATACTGAGACAGATTAGGAGGGTATACGCTAATAACACCACCTTTGGCAATATAGTCTCGTGTGTCTTGCGCAATTGTTGAGCGTACACGTTTTTCGATTGCTGTGAGCGCCTCAGCTTTGGGAGGAGTAAGAATGATGTTTATTCGTGCGGAATGAGTAGCCATAGTAGTATCCTGTAATATGGTTAATGATTATTGATTTGTTAGACTAGATATATTATATCATAGTCCTTATGGTGTTTTCAAGAGTGTACCTATAGAAAATTTTAAGTTCCTATAGGTACGTCAATCGTGCGCTACTTGCCCTTAAGCGGCGTTACTAGAGTATTGCGTACTTGCTGATACCGTTTACCTGTGATCTTCGCGATGTCCTTAGTAGCAATACCTTCACTGGCTAAGTATCTGAACTTATCTGACCAACGTTCGAACTGGCCCATCTTCTTGGACTGAACAGCTGTTAATGTGACGACCTCAACAGTTGTTTCTGCTGGTGTATCGATTACGGTCTTCTTAGCAATTGCATTCTTCATGGTAATATCCTCGTGGCATTAATTAGTTAGGGTAGGATTTCTCGATCCATAAATTATTATATCACACCATTATGCATAGTATCTACTGGCAATTTGAATTACTTTTTACTCGTGCCTCCAACCGATCTTTAAGTCACTTAGTTGTGTCAGTGCTGATGTGTAGTCTTTGAAGTTCTTCCAGTTACCTGCACAATTGTACACAACACGAATGGCTTCCGTAGTATGTTCAGGTATTTCTTTGATCATACCATTCTCCCATTGGTCATCTCTGTAATGCTCGGGTTGATAACATACCTTCTGACCTATACGTAATGTGCCTTGATCAATCATTTCGGGGCTCCCCAGTTAGTGATATGGCGCTGTACATTTAGTATGATGTACTCCAAGACCTTCAACAAGTTCTTGTGCCATTGTCATATCAACACCTATACCCTCTAGATAGCATACACCATCTATGAATAAGGCTCTTCCGGGTCGATGCATAGCATTATACCCAATATGCACATATAGATCATCTGCAGCTACACCATTAGTCTTGTAGTCACCATTAGGATACACACCTACAGTATTGAATATCTTAGGCATTAGATTGGATCCGCTGTGATTATGCGTATCTTACTCACTGCTGAGTGTAGACGTTTATTCTCAGCCTCGAGGAGTTCAATTTTACGTGACATTTCATGTACACGCGGAGAGTCAATATTCGCCTGATCAGCCTGTATGTAATCAGACACTAATTTGATTAGTGCAGGACGTAATGTTGTGTCGTATGCATGGATAGCTGGTAACACTGCCTCCACGTCATGTCTAAACTTCTTGATATGAGGCTTGAGCATCTTGTCTACTGCTTGTTCAGCCTGTCTTTGTAAATTCTTAGCCATACTATCCTCCGGTTCAATCTAATTAAAAATGTCTGGTACTACTTACTCCACTATGCTAATAAGTATGCAAGCAGCACCAGACTAAGGGTCTACGAGGATGTAGATTCTTTCTTACGATGCCGACATGTCGCAATTTCTTTAGGCCAGATACTACCATTAGTGAACCTGATCAAGCTCGTTAACACACCTAGCTGGTGATAGAAGACAATATGATCAGGATTATCCTTTTGCAAACGTTTAAGTATCTTTGCAGGTACATACATCTCGGCGTTTTTAGGCCGCAGATTATACATAAGGGTCCATGCGGTAATAGGTATACGTCCGTTATTATCAATGATGCTCGACAGCTTTGCTACAAGTTGTGCGATGTTATCTATTTCCTCTACATCAGACAGATAATAGCGCCGACGTACGCTGAGAAGTCGTATCATGGTAACATTCGCATAAGTCTTACACGCACGTACGAATAGGATGTCTACTTTATCCATGTTCCATCTCCTTACGCCTATGTGTACATACTGTACATGGTTGCAGGTCTTTGGTATCTATACGAGTAGCATAATTACTGCCAAGCATCGGTTGTTCACAAAGTGTCACACCATCATCAGCTACATACCAATGAGCTTGTCCAAGTTTCTTGACCCATGGGAAGAACTCTGTGGTTCCAACATCTATTGAACTACCAGGATCAGGTATAGATTCATCATCTGGTAGATAATCAGTATATTCCTGGTGTTTTTCAAGTCGTAGCATAAGCGATGTACATGCATCCCTGATCTCTGTGTCAGTCTCTGTATCCTTAAGCTTACTAAGGGCATAGATCATAAATGCACATTCCTCGTGAGCATATATAGGTATCGAACCTTCAACAAGACTCATTTCATAATGTGTAGCACTGACCATTGTATCTATAGCACTGACGAAGTCATTGAAGTAATTCTCTTCCTGATCAGAATCGCCATCACATGATAGGATTAATGTATGTTTAAACATGTGTATCCGCCTCTGGTTTAGTTAGTGTGTCGGGCGAGCTCGAGATGACACCGTCTATTACGAATGCACCGAGGTCTGTTACTGCTTTCTCCCAGACGCTCGTTCTTAATGCGAGTCCGGCACATCCTGACCTACTCTCTGTTTCGTATACCATCACATCTTTGCAGGGGATATCGACACATTCAGCTCGAGATGACCAACAGTCATTTGACTCGATTACTTGACCTGTTGTTGTCAGTCGAGACATTGTCGAACCTCCGAAACCCATCATAGCTGTTCGAGGTTCGATACCATTACTACCCATCTTGATAAAGGACACTAGATCATTAATGGTACAGTATAAGATATTACCTGGACCCACATGGTGTGGCTGCATGTAAAAGTCTGGTAGCTTGTCTATATAGACATTCAACCTGGGCTGATTGGCATATAGGATATGCCAGTCTATCTCATACTTGACATACTTGAATGTTAGCCATTCTGGTATATCTGTTGATAAACCAGATGCAGCAGGTGTTTCCCATCCGAACATACTTGCAGACTCAGCTATCTTTAGGTCTGCAGCGGAGTTCCCGTAATAACTGTTCAGGATGACAACTTGTTCAGGCTCAAGGTGAGGTAATTCTTCATAGCCTCTGACACCTTGTACTACACTGATGATCTGGTGGAGAGTTGGGTGCATGAGAAAGAAGTGTCTTGGCTGATTCATTCTTCTGACTCCTCGAAGACAAATTCAGGTAGTACAGACTGTACGAGTGCTACGTATGTTGGGTAAGTGCCTGCCCACGATTGATAGTCTGCACGAGTGCTACCGTTATATGTTTGATACTTACCATCGGTACAGCGTATAGTAAGTTTTACCATACGTCCCTCGAAGTAGTCAAAATCGAGCGTACCATTCTCACGCTCATTCTTCACCATATCTTCTGGTGTATAGTCGACTGCTGTGTAGTGCAGATGACCCATACCTACTGCATGTGATGCATTCACAGCATTAGCAGCCATTTGTAGTGCTAGTTCTCTTGTCATTCCTGGAATAATCATGTTGTATCCTCGTAGTCTAAATTATAGGTGATTGTCACCTTTTGTTAGTATGATTATTATATCACACCATTATGCCCAAAATCAAGAGTTCTTTTTAGCGTAGTACACACTGAACATCTGAATAGCAATCATTGTAGCTTGATCATAGTTATACGCGTTAGTCATGTTATGTATTTGTCGCGCATAGTAGTTAATATTGTTGAATTCTACCTGCAAACTCTCATGCATATCAGCATTGATCTTAATGAACATGTCTAACCAGTCTGCTGTAGGTGATTGTAGTGTGAGTGTGGGCTGGACGTCTGCACTAGTCGTATCAGTTGCACCTTTGATAGTTACGATCTGCTCGTATGGCATATGATCTATTAAATCTGTGATCCCCTGCATCATCTCCTTAATAGAAGGTACGTCCGCTTCTTCATTAGCCCAAACTGTAAGGTGCATTTCGACCTGTAGTGCATTTCTACTTGTTTCTGCCTCTGTTGCCATGATAATTCCTCGTAGCACATCCTTGTGCGTTATGGTTATTGGACTACTCTGACTCTACGGTCACAGTAATTGTTTCAGGGTGAACACCCATAAGTGCGTGTTTCTTGATGTACACACTGGGAATCGGTGCATCATCCTTATCGGACCCGTACACTACTGTGCCCTTAGTCTCTTTCTGCTTAGTCAGGACGACTTTAAATATTTCTTTACTCATACTGTTACTCCACTGGTTATGGTTGGTGATTAATCAGATTTGGTCAAGTTTATCCACATCAATGGCTAGTTCAACTAATTTCAGGGAGTCATTGATATGGGTATTAATAGAATTGATTGTACCATCTGGAACATTCATGTTTTCCAACATGTTCGTTAACAGTTCACGTGGGTCTACCTCGATTTGAAGATCGTGGACCTCGCACAATTGTATCATGGTTACTGTTTCTTCCAGGTTATCAGTATTATACTGCTCCGGTAAGACTGTGAACTCTGATACGTGGTTATGTTCTGGGTTTGTCGCCTTGTGTGACATGAGATATCCTCGTAATATTATTTAATTGTTCCTATATTATATAGCGACCATATGACCGAAATCAAGTGTCCATTTATTGTGAATAGTCTGGTGCAGGATGTAGGGTCTCGGTACTTCTGAGCTATTATAGGATCATTCTTATTTTATTTAGTTTAGTTACTTAGTATTTTGTAATAGAAAAGTAAGATAATAATAGTAGGGTAGGAATGGATAGGTATACCATACCATAATAGATATAGAATATATAGGACATAACAATAACTAACTAAACTATGGGAACTAACGAATAGTGGTAAGTGTGAGCTATGTGAAGTCTGTGTGAACCACAAACAATTCTGAGTCGGACTTCCCTGACCATTTTTTACGTCCTCGATAATTCTGGGCTCGAATATTCTGGACACATTCCTGTTCCATAGCGCCTAGACCATTGTTTCCCTCAGACCATTCAGGTTGACTAGGGTTTTTGAAGTATCATTACAGAAACGCCGCTAAGTCAGTGGGGCCCTAGTAAGTCTGGTAGTGACTAGTCTGGGCATTTTGGGCATTTAGTGTTTCTAGGGCATTGGGCTGGGCTAGCGCTAGACCATTCTATGTGTAGAGTGACTTGACTAGTCTGGGCCGTCCGGTGTTTTGGTGTGGTCTGGTTTGTATTTTTGTGAGCTCAAAAAGAACCTCCCGAAGGAGGTCAAAGGTTGCTATGGGTGTTGTTATTGCAGTCCAGGTGGATATTGTGGAACATCCGGTCCAGAAGTATCGAAGTCGGGAATTAGGTCGGCTCCTGGACATTTGCATTCTTCTGCTTGCTGATATGTCCCCTTATCATCCTGATAAATAGTACCTTTGCCCCGAACTCCGTCGAAGAACATGGTACGGTTTTGGATGTTCTTGCCGTACCACACAAGCTCTGGGTGATTCTTACAGGTCCATCTCATACTCTCGGTGGAAGGGATTTTCTTGCTTACTCGGTCGTCGTATGGCATAAATGCTCCGAAATGCTATGGGTGTTGTGATTAGGTGAGGTAGCTAATTGTGGCCATAAAGATAATCATAATGCTCATTGCGATCATCGTTCCCGTCATGAAGGATGCTATGGCTTTGAGCATCAATTCACCCTCGCTGGTGGGTGGAGGACTGCGTCTACATCTGCTGGACTTATTACGAAGCGCTTAGCTATCTGCCGGTGAGTGTATCCGAGCCCTCTGAGAGCTCTGATCTTTGCTTCCCGTGTGTTCGTGTGAGGAAGCTCGTAGGTGAAGAGTCCTTGTTGTGATTGTGATTTGAACATGTAAGTTCCTTGGTGCTTTTTGCAGTGTCTGGTGGGCATTCCCTACCCCCCTGGACTATAGACATCCTTGTCTATAGTATGGTTTGGTTTTACTTCTTCTTCGAAGTAGGAATGATATCCTTAGGGGTCTTGACTGACGTCTTAAGAACATTGTTAACATGTTGAGGTCGTATCTTTAACTTCCTCGCGATGTCTCCCTGACTATGACCAAGACTCGTAAGGTAACGAATACGACCTGAGGTAGTAGTCATACTGTCTAGATTAGTTTGGATGTTCTTGTCAAGCTTGATGATTTCTTTTTTAGTGTTCATTTTTAAATCCTCGTCTGGATTAAGTTAATTCCTAATCCTTACAAATATTATAGTATACCTTTTAAAAGAATACTACCTTTATTTTCAATTCATTTCGCTAGTCATCGTAACACGAACGGGAACTATGACTACCTAAGGCCATATGAGGAGTATTATGAGATGATCATTTCATAATAGGTGTCATATGGTTTTAGAACGATCGGTCCAGATTTTCGACGACGGATCGCCTTGGCGCTCGATTCTGACGATCAGTGGTGACAAAAATTTTTTATTTTTTATACCTAACCTTCAGGCAAAGCAGGATATATCAAATAAAAATCATCAGCTACTTGAGGAACCTACTGAATTGCTATATTATATAAGAATAGGAAGACTAAGAACGAACAAGACAATCAATAGTAAGTACCGAGGTCCTACATGGAACAAGAAGAACTACAAGTAAAGGCGATAAATGATCTACGAAGTCATATACATATGAATTCGATGTCTTTACCTACAGGTTTTTATCGTGTAGACATGTTACCATTTCATGATTATGTTACCTCGGGTGATAATATACTACCTCTGAGACCACTGACTAAGGAAGAGAAAGACGCTGAGGATGCGAAGATCAACCATAGTGAGCGTGTAAGTATAAGACAGGATGAACCTGCTGCAGATAAAGAACATGTGTATACTGAACTTGATGATGAGCTCGATGACGAGGAAGAGATAGCATTTGATCCTATCACGAAAGAACCTATCTCTTATATGGACACCACACCTATAGAACGCGTCCATCCGTTAATTGTGTTTGATGATACAGTACAAGCTGATGTGGAAGAGGATACAGGTCCATATCGTATAGCAGGCTTCGTCGCTGATGATTTGCAACTAGCATTTGTCTTCCTGGATTATAAACAGGGATATCCTACTTTCGAGAATGGTGATCCTTTCTGGTCTAATCTGAAATTCGAGCCTCAAGACGCTTTCCAAGCTTTCCAGCAATATCTATACATGACTACCTCTAAGCGCCTAGCTACACCATTTGTAGATACTAGCGATGAAGCTTCTGAACCTGTATCAAGTGCCAGTGGACTTCGTAGTATCGCAGATCTGGCGACCACGATGGAAAGAGAGCTAGTCAAGCTAGACTCACTTAAAGCACAATTGCAGATATGGAGTCAGTTATATTACTGGGATTGGCGAGCTCAAGCCTATGATATGTTCAGAGTTGTAGAACACCGTAGTCAACAAGAGTTGCGTGCAATAGAGACTCAGGATTCGCATTATATAATGGCTCGCACATTAAGCGAAAAGGCTATGAACTTTATCAACTCCGAAGACTTCACGGAATTGCTGACTCCTAAGGTAGCATTAGACATGATTCGTATGTCATCTAACTTAGAGCGTGTCAGTGCAGGACTGTCGGCAAGTGGTCCTGGTACCAATTATGTACCTCCTACGGTTATATCTGCTGAGATGACGTTACGACAAGTTGCTAATGGTAGTCAGACAGTGGATGAAATAGATATGGGTGATGGTTCTTCATTAATTATAGATGGAGCTCTTGCTAATGCTGAAGAGACGGGCACGTTGCAAGCATTAATCTTACGTGTACAAACAGGAGGCTAACATGGTTGAGCCAATTATACGCAAGCACAATCGTAAGATTGAAAAGATCTGCATCAAGTGTAGAGAGTGGAAGAAGAAAGACGGCGGCTTTGGTAAGCACGACACATCATCAGACGGGTACCAGTCCATATGCACAAAGTGTAAGGGCTCTGCTAACAAGTCCAACCGTGTCAATAACATTCGTGCTACCATACGTCATCATACAGCGACACGTTGTCTTACACAATTAGGAGATCTTGCACCTGAGGAATTCACTAAGAACATTGAATCCTACCTGGGTTATAGAATCTCGGAATTAGTAGACCACCTCAGGAGTGATCTTCGCAAGCGTGAAGGTGATAGCCGTAAGTTACTTAATGCTATACAGGAAGGTTACCATATTGATCATATCTTCCCATTATCCAAGTTCCCTGTCATTATACAGTCTTCCGAAGGTGAGGTAGTTGATTGGGAAGTATTCCGCAAATGTTGGGCTATTACTAATCTCTCGGCAATACCAGCAGCAGAGAACCTTGCGAAAGGCGCTAAGCTAATAGATTTAAGCGATTAGACATGGCAGATAATACCCCTATTGATCTAAGCACATTAAGTCCAGCAGATAGAGCTAGGCTTGAGGATGTCATCAAGAATGGTTGGAGATTGACTCCTGCTACTTGTGCATCTAAGATTACAGGTGGCAAATGGAAAGCTGCAAAGCATCTACAATACATATCATCGATAGTAGCCACCGAGATAGCTAAAGGTGATGCACGTATTATTATGACGATGCCAGCTAGACATGGTAAATCAGAATTTCTGTCTGTGCACACACCAGTATGGTTCCTAGAGAGGTGGCCTGAGAAGTATGTCATGAACCTTTCATATGGTGCGGAACTAGCTACCGACTTTTCATATAAGGTACGTGCAATATTCGAAGACAAAGACCTGCATCATTTACTCACTACACGTCTTGATCCTAAGAAGAAACAGATAGACCGCTTCTTGACAACTAAAGGTGGTGGTGTTACAGCAGCAGGTATTGGTGGTACAATAACAGGTCGTGGTGCTGACTTGATGCTAATTGACGACTACATTAAGAATGCCGAAGAAGCACTTAGTGAGTCTGCAAATAACAAGATCTGGGAATGGTTCAAGTCTACAGCGTATACACGATTAGAGCCAGGTGCAAGTTTAATAATATTGGCTACTAGATGGTCACAGAATGATCTGATAGAACGGTGTCTAAATGAGATGCCACAAGAAAATTGGATTGTTATCAGATTACCCGCATTGGCTGAAGAAAATGATCCTCTAGGACGTGAGCCTGGTGAAGCACTTTGGCCAGAAAGATATAGCCGGAAGAGGCTCCTACGTATTAAACGTGGTGTAGGCTCATTCTGGTGGTCAGCGATGTATCAGCAAAATCCTAAAGCCTCTATGGCTGGGCAAGATCTTGGTGATAAGTTACAGATAATTCCGATGAATGAAGTGCCTCCGGAATCAGAATTAGATATATTGCGTGCATGGGATTTAGCTGCAACACAGGGTGGAGGAGATTATACAGCCGGACCTAAGATGGCTTATCATCGCAAGACTAATCGCACGATTATCCTTGACATGGTAACTTTCCAGAAATCTCCGCATAATACGGAAAAAGCTATTAATGAAGTAGCTAATCTAGACGGTAGTGGCTATACCATCTATATGGAGCAAGAACCAGGATCTGCGGGTGTCGGAGCAATTGAACGATATACACTTGAGGTCCTATCAGGATTTCAGGTAGTAGCTGAGAAGCCTACAGGTAAGATAGAAGTAAGAGCATCTTCATTCCTTGCAGACGTTGAGTCAGGTTCAGTAGTAGCAGTTAAGGCTAAATGGAATGATTCACTTATCAAGGAATTAAATGGCTTCCCTGATGGTACACATGATGATCAGATATCTGCATGCTCTTTAGGACATAAGCGCTTACAGAAGAAGAAATTTGGTGGATCTACCTGGGGAAGAAATAGAAAAGATGCTGCAGGTAAAAATATAGTAAAGACTAAACGTGCATATGAAAACAGTGAACACACAGGACGACAAAGTTCTGTCGTATTTGGTAGAAGACGCAGAGGATACTAGTATGAGTAAAGTAAGTAGCATTAAAGTCATAGGCTCTAAAGGCCTAAAATCCCTTGGGGCCATGTTAAGTAGGGCGTCATTAGCAGCGAAAGCGGGTATTCGATTCGGTACTTTACGCAATTACTATACCACATTTGGGTATAAGACTGTCCTTACGTATGATGATTTCCTTGTGAAATACCAACGTCAGGATATTGTATCACGTATTATCGATGCACCTCCTGGGGCTACTTGGAGTAATCCGCCTGAATTCAGTGACAAAACCCTTAATGATGCGTGGACAAAACTCAATACCGAGCACCAATTGTGGCATAAACTCCAAAGAGCTGATAGACTTGCTCGTTTGGGGCAATATTCGCTGCTCTTGTTCGGATTTGATAACTCTAGTCTTAGTTCACCGCTCAATGCCAGTCCAGCAGAATTAATCTATGTCCGACCCATCGGAATGAATAGTGTTGATTCTATTACACTGGAAAATGACTCAACTAGTCCGATATTTGGCAAACCGTCATCATACAAGCTAAAACGTGTAGAAGATGCATTACGTAGCTCAATTACACCTACATCTACAAGTATTACGTCTTTGCCTATCGCAGCTAATGCTGCTCATGTGGTACATGTAGTAGAGAATGCCCTCGATGATGAGATTTTTGGTATTCCTATCATTGAGCGTTGTTTCAATCTGCTGGATGACTTGTTAAAAGTGACTGGTGGTACAGCTGAGACATTCTGGGCGGTATCTAATAGAGGTATGCAGGCTGACATTGATAAAGATATGTCCCTGACTCCTGAAGACGAAGATGCTCTGGCTGATGAGATTGACGAATATATTCATGGGATCTCCAGAGTCATGCATACTCGCGGTGTTACAATGAAGAATCTTGGTAGTGATACGCCTAAGCCAAAAGAAGTGTTTGACATGCTTATGTCGTTGTTATCAGGTACTACGGGTATACCTAAGCGTATTCTCATAGGATCAGAAGCTGGGCAATTAGCGTCTGAACAAGATAGAGCAAATTGGGCAGAGCGTGTGGATGAACGGAATACTTTGTATGCTGAGCCGCATATATTGAGACCAGCAGTTTCGTTGCTGCAGAAAGCCGGTGTATTACCTGACGTTGAATACACAATTAAGTGGCCGAGTGCATTCAAATTATCTCCAATAGAAGAAGGTGCACTCCTCACTTCTAAAGGTCGTGCTATTAATAATCTTGCCAAGCAGACAGGTAAAGGTGCGATGCAGATTACTTCTGTTGAGGAAGCTCGAAATATTGTAGGTCTAGAAGGTGATCTACCTGCATCTGAAATCGTAGTACCTGAAGATGCGGATGCTGATGCGCAAGACCCATTAGCAGAACAAGAGTCTGAGCCGACGGATGAAGGTGCACAACAAGAATAATCCACAAATTGTTTCTGTGCGACTGACTTGATTTTAGACGAAAAAATCGCTATAATTATTTATAACGTTAAAGAGGCATGACATGAGTGCATCTAATCAATTCGAAACGGCTCTCCTGAAACTTATTTTTCAGAACCTCCCGATAACACTTATTGGAGATGCTGCAGGACTTCTACCTTCAGCAGTAGCTGGTAACCTATATATGGGGTTACATATTGCAGCACTAGATGATACGGACTCTGCTCAAAATACAGATGAGGCTACGTATACAGGATATGCGCGAGCAGCGATTGTAAGATCAGCAGCAGGTTTTACTGTAGTAGGTGATAACGTGTCTAATGCTGCACTGGTAGGTTTTCCAGCTGTCACAGCAGGTGCTGAATCTATTACACATTTTAGTATAGGTACAGCAGCTGCCGGTATAGGATCAATTCTTGTATGGGGCATCTTGGATGTAGCTATTGCGGTAAGTGTGGGTATCACACCCGAGTTCCAGATAGGACAATTGAATGTCACTATAGATTAAAGGGATGCACTGTAATGTGGGCTGATGTCAAATCATTTTTTCTTAAATATCCCTTCGGTGCTGCAGGAGTTGTACTCTTAGCGGCATCTTTCTCAGCAGATGAAATTATTCCAGGTTTTACCGTATTAGACAATATGCGTATATTAGGGGCTTTAATTGGCCTAGTCCTAATAATACTTTCCGTATGGCGTAGTAAGGATAAATCATAATGAAGAATATTTTCATATTCATTACGGTATTCATATTAACTGGATGCCAATTCCTCGTACCTGATCTTGCTCAAGACCTTGAAGCTGTATTAGGCGTAGCGGAAGGTATTGACTCTGACGGAAATAAAGAAGGTGAAAATGCTGTTGCATGTACGCAAATAACTATAACGCGTAACGGTACATTTGCAGATGTCACTACTACACATAAACGTATTGAAATACCTTCAGGCTTTAACATCGACAATATTATAACCGTCGATGATCTTGAGCGTGTTGAGTCAGTGTTGTGTGATACATAATGGCAATTGTCTATTCCAGCGGTTATAAGTATGTTATTCGACAGTTGTGGGAATGGCGTTTACGCGGTGAATACATAGGATTAAAGGCATTTGATAATGTCTCATACTTCTTGGAGCTACGCACTGATGGTTATTGGTATATAGGAGCTTATCCTGGATATGCTTCTGATGGTGCTACTAAAGCACCTGACTTCGACATGATGTTTGAGGGTTTTATTGGTCATGATATACTTAGTCAGTTAATTGAAGTTGGTGCCATACCTGAAGGTAATAATATGGCTATCGACCATGAATTTGAAGTTATAGCAGTTGTGAATGGTCCGCGCCCTAAAATTGGTGGGGAAAAATTACTTCGCATTATTGCGCGTATCTATCGTCGTGGTACTAATCTTTACTGGTCACGTAAAGGTAATACCAAGACACAATATATTATAGACCGCAATGGGAAAAGAGAATACCATGGCAATAAAGAATAGAGCAGACATACAAGCAGAGATTAACTCATTATTTGCAGATAATATTGCAGGTGATATTTCTGCTAGTGATTTACGTTCCGTTGTCGGCGATATGGTAGATTCATCTCTATTAAGTCAAGAAGATTTTACTGTTATCGCACCTGAGTTTAGTATAAAGGAATGGTTATTAGATGCAGATGGTTTTGCCACTTCTCAGGTATCTGACATATCAGTTATTACTGGAGCTATCCCAGCTAATACTACATTAGGCATTCATAGAATTAGTATAGATAAATCTGATGCTGATGCTGCTGCATTTGTTACAGGGTATATTGTATCTTCTACTAACGGAGATAGTACAGCATACCATTCAGTAAGTAATTTAAATGTACGTCCCATTGGGCAGATAGCAGGTGGAGATTTAGCATTAGATACAGGACTAGTTAATGCTGTAGATGAACTAGCGGATTTAAATAATGCCGGAGTTACTACAAATATATTTGTAGCAGATAATGATTCTGTTACTGTAGGTCAAGCTAATCCCTTTAATCAAGTAGAATTTGTATTAGATACCGTAGCTAGTGGTGGAGGAATTTCTCCTACCTTTGAATATAGTACAGGTGTTGGTACTTGGGCTACTTTGGTACTGTCAAATGATGGTACTGATGGCATGAAACAGACAGGCTTTGTTGTCTGGGTATTAGCTGCAGCCGTTGGATGGGCTCCTGGTACTGGAGGTGATTATCTAGTAAGAATCACTAGGACTAGAAATACTGTTACTACTACCCCTATAGTGGATCAATTAATACTCAATGCCATTGTATTCTATGAGTGGGATGATGAAGGTAATTTGAGTATAAATGATATTAATGCCGCAGGTAGCGTTACTGTGGGTGATGATCTTACTGTTGTAGGCACAGCCGCGACAGGTGCGCTTACTGTATCTTCCGACATTATCATTAACACAGGTTCTATTACCTCAATCAGTGGCGCTATCAGCTTTGGTAATGAGGACCTAGTTACTACAGGCAGTGTAAGCTGCTTACAACTGAACATAGACGGCAACATCGTAAACGTAGATAACGTCTCAAATCAAGTGCTTAGCGCTGGTTCCACTCCCGGAGAAGGAGCTAATCTACTCCTGTATGGCGGTGCCGAAGCTACTACTCCATACGACATTAGGTTTAGGCTAGACACTGTTAATGCCCTGCACTACGACCATTCAGCCTCCTCTTGGAATTTCCAAGCCAACGCCATAGTCACTACAGGCTCCATAAGCGGTGGTGCTGGTACGTTTAGTGGTGATGTGACGGTAGGTCAGAGTACCTTTGGGGCTGTATTCGGCTCTAAGTATCTTGAAGTTACTAGCCTCACCGGAGCAGAAGTTGTTATTGGAAGAGATGACATTACAGAGAATTCCGGTAACTTTATAGGCGGCCTTGTATTTTCAGCTAATGATGCAGGGAATGATGAAAGGGCGGGCATTCAGGCTAGGGCTAGTGGCTCTGGCAACAATATGTCACTGAACTTTTATACTGGTAACGACACTAGTTACGCGGCCAACACACCTGAAATGGTATTGAGTGCTACAGGGATACTAAGTCTAGGAGCTACAGCAATCATAGGCTCCACCTCTGTTATTCCTGAAGAAATATTACACATATTTGCAGGGAATAGTGGGGCAACCCCTCACGGGGCCACAAATGTATTTATAGAAAGCGATACCAACGCGGGCATAACAGTCGCCAGTGGTAATACCAGTGATGGCTACGTTGTATTCGCTGATGTTGATGATAATAACGTAGCTTGGATAAGATATGACCACAACACAGATGAGTTTACAATTAGGGCAGCTGATACCACGCAGATAACTTATTCAGGTGGTAGTGGCAGTGAGCTAACAGCAATAGTTAAGGACTTGACTGTTGGCAGATCGGTCATGGTGGACAACGGCGGCTATAACGCTACTACTTCCGGCCAAGGTGCTTTGTATGCTGAAAGTGTTAACGGTGTACAGATACACGGTACAGGTTCGGTCAATGATTTTAGGCTGCTAAATAGTGCTGGAACTCAGGTATTACGCAATCCTACAGGGACAGTAGACTTATTTGCTAGCGGTAGATTATCAGTTAGTGGCGACGGTAGCGGTAGTGCTATAGCCTACTTCAATCAAACCAATGCCCTTGGGTATGGCGTACTGGTTAACTCTACTGACTCAAACCCTTCTAGGTACGCTATTAAAGTAGTCACCGGAGCGGGCACTGCATTCCAAGTATTCAATGATGGTGATGTGGATGTGCTGAAGGACTTGACTGTCGGTGGTGATGTATTGCTAAGCGCTAGTAACAAAGGGCTAGGGATTGGCACTCTTACTAAGACTTCTCAGGGCGGTATAAGCATATCTTCTTATGCGGTGCTAGAGTTAGGCGGTGATAGTCGCTCCTATATCAATATGAAGGGCACCACGATGAACATTATAGTTATGGATATAACTATAGGTGCCACAGCAGGGCGGGAGTTTTTCCAGCAAGCCCGCTTCAATGATCAAGTTACTTTTAGTTTTAGTAACTCAACTAACGGCGCTGTATACAGTACGCCCCTAAAATTATATGACTCCGGTGATGTAGAAATAGGCAAGGATATTGGCATAGGTGTTACGCCGACTCTCGGCAGGCTTCACATAAAGCAGGCTGTTAACGGCAGTGATGGGGGAATAAGTCTTTTCAATTCCGCCGCAAGTGACTCTCTTCGTATATACGTCTCAGCCGGTAATGAACACTTTATAAAGGCCGGTGGTTCAGGCACATCACCGTTAAAACTGGTAGCCTCTTCTGTGGCATTGTCTAGCGATCTAACCCTCACCGGAGGCAAGCTGTCGATTACTGACGCGGATAATGAGTCGGCACTCTCTGTTACTAGCTCTGCTA
>NVWB01000224.1 GCA_002733575.1 Blastopirellula sp.
CAATCAATTGATTCGACATCCAGTGTCGATTCCAACAACACTGGCGGCGGCAGTGGTGGTTTTTCTTTTGATGCGTAAGCTTGAGATACTTCTTGTGCCTGGTATCGCCAAGGATAATACACGGCAGATGTTTATGATTCAGGTTGTTGCTGATAAGTAACCCTAGATTTCTTCGGTTTATAGGAACCTTGCACCAGAATTCCAGTTATTTTCCAAAACCTCTCGCGGTTGTTACCAGTAGAGCCAGTTCCGTCCTTGCAAGGTTCGATGGAATTGGCGAATATGATGTGTTAGCACCAACTCACGATATAGATTTCGCCTGACTAAAGGAAACGACCGTTGACCGCGACTACTCAATTGATCCGTGTAGGACATAGTCCTGATCCTGATGATGCCTTCATGTTTTATGCGTTGGCTTGTGACAAAATCGATACCGGAAATTATCGGTTCGAGCACGAGTTGGTCGATATCGAAACATTGAACCATCGGGCCCTTACTGGTGAACTGGAACTGACTGCCATCAGTATTCATGCCTACGCCGAACTGGCCGATATTTACGCCATCTGTAACTGTGGTGCCAGCATGGGTGACAACTACGGCCCCATGGTCGTCGGCAAACAGAAGTACACCGCCGATGAACTTAAAGACAAAGTCATTGCGATCCCTGGAACGATGACATCTGCTTACTTAGCTTTGCGATTGTTCTTAGACGCCGACTTCAAATATGTGGTTGTGCCGTTTGATCAAATTATCGAAGCGGCAGCTGCTGGTGAGTTCAATGGCGAAAAAGTAGATGTCGGGCTCATCATTCACGAAGGCCAGTTGACCTTCGGCACTGAAAACTTGGTCCTAAGCGTCGACTTAGGTGTTTGGTGGCATGATCTATATAACTTGCCACTTCCACTAGGGGCCAACGCGATTCGCCGTGACTTGGGCGCTGAAGCAATCAAAGATGTAACTCGCCTGCTGAAAGAGAGCATCCAATACGGTCTCGACAACCGCGAAGCGGCCCTCGAATATGCGGCCCAATTTGGTCGTGGTTTAGATGACGAGTTGGCCGATAAATTCGTCGGCATGTACGTCAACGAAATGACCCTCGATTTCGGTGATGATGGCCGGAAATCAGTCAACCTGTTCCTAGAACAAGGCTTTGAAGCCGGGATTGTGAAGACCCTGGCTAAGCCCGATTTTGTGTAGTCTACGAAGTCTATCCATTCAAAATAAACAAAGCCCACGAGAGTTCTCGTGGGCTTTATCTTTTTGGCATTTCATAATCTCAAGCGCGAAGCGTAAGTTTTGAAGTTGCGAGGTTGTATATTTTGGGCGGCCGCGATGTTGGTTTTGGAGAACGCATGCCATTTATTTATACTCGTTCAAAACGACGTCGGGGTCGACGCTAGTCGATCAGAGGTTAGATAGTTTTCCATTTCATAATCACATCCCGAAGCACAGTCAACTCCGGAATCGTCGGCGGTGCTACACGAAATTAAAGACTTCAGCAAAGCGAAATTCAAAACGCTCTAATCTCGCACTAACTCTAACGTGCCCCAGGTGCTGGGGTCTTCTGAGAACGGGAATTGGCTGCCAACGCTAAAGGTTTGCCAACCGAGTTCACGGTCCATCACCGCGTAGAAGAACCCAAGCTTGCCGTATTCGGCAGGGTCGTAGCCCGTTAGGCAAGTGGCCGGTACGCAGCATTCAAGCAAGTATCCATCTTTGCGAAGTCTGCCGCGAGAACGTAATTCGCCTGGCCGAACAGGCGGAGAGTTCTCTCGGGCTCGATCTATCAATAGTTGATCACCCACGGCTTCAGCTGCTTGGTGTCCTCCGCCAGTTGGCAGAAAAACATAGCGATGACAAAAGCGAGAGGCACGATGGATATTGTGCGTAGCCCGGGTATCAATCCATACCTGAAAGCCATCGCTCTCTTCGGTACGGCCTTCTCTGCACCAGAGGCCTTGCCGTTTTCCGGTGACATTGATCGAGAAACTAATCCCGCGTTCATTCCACCCGGCCCGAATTTCGGCAAATGTGCCCCGGCCTTCTAAGTTGCCAAACGATTGCAATAGATAGTCGTCGGAGTAATCAAGCGGCCCATTGCTCCAGATTTTCTTCCTGTATAAGACAGGCACAGAGAATTGAAACAGAAACGGCGGAGATAAAATTGACTGGGCCATCGAGTTTACGACCGATCCTTGGGTTGTATGGATGATTTTCGTTGACCATGATTATACTAACAATTACCAGTATTCGACAATCGGTCCCCAAAATTTCATTGAACCCAGTTAGCAGGCATTCTAGCGTTAATGATTAGGGTGTAGTTCTAGTTAGTTAGGTTGATTGTCCCTTCAATAAGCCATAACCTATTGGATGGTCTCCCACTACTTGAACACGAAAGTTTTCACATGCGCTATCGATTCACTTCTTATTTGCTCCTTTCACTGCTATCAATCTCTGTTCCATACTCAGCTTCCGCTGCTGAGATACCTTCGGTCTCTCCAGAATCAGTCGGCATGTCGGCCACCAAGTTGGCCGAAATAAATAAGGTGATGGACAAATTGGTTGCCGACAAACGCTTGGCAGGCGGGATCGTGCTGATTGCCAAAGATGGAAAGATTGTGCATCGCTCAACGCATGGCCTGATGGATATTGAAGCCAATAAGCCCATGACCAAAGACGCAATCTTGCGTTTCTATTCTATGAGCAAGGCCATTACGACCACGGCCGCGATGATACTTTACGATGAAGGCAAGCTAGAACTCGACGCTCCGATCTCAAAATATCTACCTGAAATGAAGCAAGTAAAGGTCTACTCAAAAGATGGCATGAAAACACCCAAGCGGGAAATAACCGTTCGTGATCTAATGCGGCATACCTCGGGGCTGAACTACGGAAGCTCGGGTAACCCGGCTGTTGATCAGCCGTATAAAAAAGCAGACGTTTTGAATCGAGATACCGACTTGGCTGCAATGACCACCAAGTTGAGCCAGCTTCCATTGGTCTACGAGCCAGGTCAAGATTGGATGTACAGTGTTTCAGTCGATGTTTTGGGCCGCGTGGTGGAAGTGATTTCTCAACAGCCACTCGATCAGTTTTTTCAAGAGCGAATTTTTATTCCTCTCGATATGAACGATACTGGATTTTATGTTCCTAAAGGAAAGGCAAATCGGTTTGCTGCAAATTACAATTCCAACAGCAAGGGAAAATTGACTCTCAAAGATGACCCGACTGAAAGCCGCTATCTAAAGAACCCCAAGTTGTTCTCTGGTGGCGGAGGTCTTGTTTCGACCGCTAGAGATTATATGCGATTTCTCATGATGATCTCCGAAGGGGGTCAACTCCAGGGGACTCGGGTGCTATCGAAGAAATCAGTGAAAATGATGACTCGTGACCAACTTCCCAAAAGTGTTCCTGATATTAAGTTTGGCGAAAATGTCCGTACGGGAGTAGGCTTTGGACTTGGATTTTCCATTCGGACTGAGATGTCGGACTGGGATCCACAAGGGCGTGTTGGCGAATATGGCTGGGGCGGAGCGGCCAGTACCCATTATTGGGCTTCTCCTAAAGATGATCTAATTGTTATTGTATTGGAGCAAACGATGCCGTATTCGTTTATGACAGAATTTGCGTTAAAGGGAATCATCTACGATGCGATCGAGGATTGATTCGCAAAAACTCTGACCCAATGGATTGAAGATGAGCAAAATTATTGTAAGTGGCCTGCGGTGTGTATCAATTTTGATATGCCTCATAGTTTTGAGTGGCTGGACTGGCTGTAACAACATACAGGAAGTGCCTTCTGCCTCAATCAATGAGGGGCCTGCTCTCTCACAAGAGAAGAAGCCCGAGGTGCCACTGTCTCAAAAAGCTCTTGAAGGGTCTTGGCAAATGATTTCAATCAGCAATGACCCAGTCGGAGACGTGAAAGAATTTGCGATTTTCTTCACCGTTCATGAAGGGAGCTACACATTCACCATGCGCGGAGATCTTTTACATCGTGGGCGTTTGAGATTGAATATGAAGGCTGAACCCGCTGAACTCGATATGCTGATTACCGAAGGTGAAGGCCAAGGGGGCAACAATCAATGTATTGCCCGATTTCACGAAGGGAATTTGCAAATGTGCATGGGGCTCGTGAATACCCCACGCCCCAGTTCGTTTGAAGATAAGCCAGATTCCGGTATCAGCCTAGCGGTATTCGAGCGAGTGCAAGCAGAGAAGACCGAAGTTGCCGAGCCAGAGTGACACTGCGAGTCGGAACGATTAGGAATCGTCCGCAGGTTTGTCCTCTGTTTTTTCCGGCTGAATTGAAACATACATCATCCGCAGTTTATGGAGGAGATCTTCCATAAATTGAGCTTCTTCTTTGGAAAGATTGCCCTTGGTCTTTGCTTCGAGTATACCGAGAGTATCGATATAGTGCTTCGCCGAGTCAGGGCGGACTACCGGCGATTTAGTTTCTGGGTCAGGCAATTGCCCTAGCGCCATAAATGCCTGCGATGCAATCGACGAAACCAGCATGGCAAACATTGCTTCGGGAGATGGCTGATGGGCTGGGCCGGTTTGCGAGGAGCTTTCGGCCGGTGTGCTCTGTGTTGTTTCCTCAGTGGGAGTATCCTCAGTGGATTCTTGCTTAAGCTTTTCTTTTTCCTGCTTGACTTGATCTTTCCAGTCAGAATCTACATGCAATTCAGGTGTCTCTGAAGATTCGTCGCTCATATTAATCGCCTCTAAATTTGAATAGAAATATCAAGTTGAATCAGATCGTTAACTGGCCGGAGTCGCCTCAGGGGAAGGGCTCAAATGAGCCGTGTCCTTACGGCGTTGAATGGCCGCTTCGATAAAGCTAGCAAACAAGGGGTGGGCTTTGATCGGTTTTGATTTAAACTCAGGATGGAATTGGGCCGCTAAAAACCAAGGATGATCTTCAATCTCGACAATTTCAACCAAAGAACCATCAGGCTTTTGCCCAGAGATTTTCATGCCATGTGCCGCAAACTGTTGGCGGTAAACATTGTTGAACTCATACCGATGACGATGGCGTTCCGAAATTTCTTCTTTTGCGTAACAAGTCTTAGCGATTGAGTCATCCTCAAGCTTGCACGGCTGTGCGCCTAATCGCATGGTGCCACCTTTTTCGGTGATATTTTTTTGATCGTCGAGCAAACAAATCACGGGGGCGGTGGTGTCGTTTTGGAATTCGGTGGAATGAGCATCGGCGAGCCCGATCACGTTTCTAGCAAATTCGATCACCGCACATTGCATTCCCAGGCAAACTCCAAAGAATGGAATACCACGCTCACGGGCATACCGAATCGTGTTAATTTTACCTTCAATCCCACGTTCGCCAAAGCCACCAGGTACGAGAATACCATCGTAGCCTGCCAATAAACGCTCAGCACCTTCGGTCTCGACTGCTTCGCTTTGAATGCGTCCTAATCGGATTTGTGATTTGTGACAAATGCCCGCGTGGTCGATGGCTTCGTAGATAGACTTGTAGGCATCTTTGTGTTCTGCATATTTACCGACCACAGCGATACTGATTTCATGCTCAGGATTTCGCAAGGTGTGCAGTAATTCTTGCCATTGTGTTAGGTCAATTGTGCCTGCTGAAAGCGACAGTTTATCGACGATTAACTGATCCAATTTATTGCTGTGCAAACTCAACGGCACTTCATAAATTGAAAAGTCTTTGTCTTTCTCTTCAATCACTGCTTCAATCGGCACATTGCAGAACAACGATATTTTCTCTTTATCATCGTGGCTCATTTCGCGTTCGGTACGGCAGATTAAAATATCTGGCTGAATACCAATCTCTCGAAGTTGGCCAACGGAATGCTGTGTCGGTTTCGTTTTTAGTTCTGCGGCAGCTTTTAAGTAAGGCACTAAAGTCAGGTGAATATACAAGCAGTTTTCTTTGCCAACGACTTGAGAAAACTGGCGAATCGCTTCCAGAAAAGGTTGACTCTCAATATCACCAACAGTTCCACCGATTTCCGTGATCACCACATCCGTGTCGTCATCTGCTAGTTTACGGATGACACTTTGGATTTCGTTCGTGATATGTGGAATTACCTGAACGGTTTTTCCGAGAAATTCTCCACGGCGTTCTTTATTGATCACCGACAAATAAATTTGTCCGGTGGTATAATTCGAATCGCGTGTCAAAGGACTGTTGGTGAAACGCTCGTAGTGCCCGAGATCGAGATCGGTTTCACTGCCATCGTCTAACACATAGACTTCGCCATGCTGATAAGGGCTCATCGTGCCAGGGTCGACGTTGATATAGGGATCAAGCTTTTGGGTTTTGATTTTTAAACCCCGTTGCTCAAGCAACATGCCCACCGATGCACTGGTGAGACCTTTGCCGAGAGAACTGACCACGCCACCTGTTATGAAGATATGTTTTGTCATCGCGATAAATGCGCCTCTTGCGACCAATACAGACAGGCAATTGGCACTAACCATCTGCGGAAGTCTGACGTTCAATAGTTGTGGAGAGTGTGCAAATAGACAATCCAGCCGGTGAAGTAATGGCAAGTAAAGTAACATGCCCACCACTAACGGCTGTTTTCCCCAACTTAGGGAAATCAAATTCACACGAGGCCAGTGACCCAAGTCACGCAGCCTTGGAAGATTATTCTATCAACTTGTGGTTTTGCTGACAAACAGGGCATAGTCTTCTGGCGTATCAATTCCGATAGAAGGTTCATCAATTACGCCGACTGCAATGGTCTCGCCCATCGACAAAACCCGCAATTGCTCTAGGTTTTCGACCGATTCTAGCGTTGAAACCGGTGTCTCGGCCAACCGTAAAAGAAAATCTCTGCGATAAGCATAAATTCCAACATGCTGCAAAAACAAGGGTGGATTTTGAAGAAGTAGGTCATCATTCCACTCTCGGGCGAAGGGAATCATGCTGCGACTGAAGTAGAGTGCTTGATTTTGCTCGTTGCAAACCACTTTTACGCAAGCAGGATCATCTAACTTGGCTCGATCACGAATGGGAGTGGCTAAAGTGGCCATAGAAACAGCCGGATTGCTTTCCAGTAGATACACAAGTTGATCGATTGCCGTTCCGCTTATTTCGGGTTCGTCGCCTTGGACATTCACAATCACATCGATATCTGACAGATCTCGGGCAATTTCGGCCACCCTATCAGTTCCGCTGGCACACGACACGGACGTCATTTTTGCCGTGCCACCAAAGCCGTTGACGGCTTGCATGATGCTGTCGTGATCGGTGGCCACAATCACTGAGCTAGGGTGAGTGGCCGCCAGTGTTGCTTCGTAAGTATGTTGAATCAAAGGCTTTCCGGTTTCGGCAAGCAACAATTTCTTCGGCAATCGAGACGAATGCAACCGGGCCGGAATTACCACAGCACTAGACAAACGAACTTTAAGCGATCGGGCACTACTTGATTGCATGGTTACCATCCTTGGCAAGTCAGATTGATTTCAGACGTTCAAATTGTACTAGGAACACTAGAAATCGCCCAACAGCAGTTTATAGCCATTATTCAAGTTGTAAGGTGGTTTTTTGGGCTAAATAATACTTGAAATAATGTGTCTTCGTTGATTCGCACTATTTTGGTAGTTTCCTATTTGCGTAACGTATAGTTATTTAGCTAAACACCTTACTGATATCAACTTAGACAGAACAGAGTAGGCAATTATGTGTGGCATCGTCGGCTATGTGGGAACCCAACGTGCGAGTGATTTTCTCTTGGCAGGGCTACGGCGTTTAGAATACCGCGGCTACGACAGCGCCGGAATTGCCACGCTGGACGAATCGCAACAGATTGAAATCTGCAAAAGCCCTGGTCGGATTGATGCCTTGGCTACCAAGCTGAGCGATTGTCTTCCCCAAGCCACAACAGGCATTGGGCACACACGCTGGGCCACGCATGGCGCTGCCAACTTAACAAACGCCCATCCACATTTTTCAGGTGAAACAGTTGACTGCCCTGAAGTGACGATTGTTCATAACGGGGTAATCGAAAATTATGATGCCTTAAAGCAATTGCTTATTCAGAAAGGGCATGAGTTCATTACCGATACCGACAGCGAATCGATTGTCCATTTGCTGAACGATCATCTAACACTGGTTCGCCGAGATTCAAACAGTGAACTTCCAACCGATGAAGAGCTGGCCGAAGTTGTCAAGCAAACCGTCGCCAAGCTGCAAGGCACCTATGGACTGGGCATTGTATTCAGAGAACGCCCTGACTTAATCATCGCGGCTCGTCTAGGCAGCCCTTTGGTGGTCGGCGTAAGTGATCAGGCCCATTATCTGGCCAGCGATGCGGCTCCGTTGGCCGGTTATACCGATCAGATTGTGTACCTGGCCGATCATCAAATCGCTTTGATCAAACAAGATTCGTTACAGATCACGCATCGTGATTCAGGACAGGTCCATCATCAAATTGAAACGCTACAAATCGAATCAGGCGATGTTGACTTGGGCGAGTATCCCAACTACATGCTAAAGGAAATTTTCGAGCAACCGCAATCGCTTCGTAATACCATGCGAGGTCGATTGTCATTGGACGATGCCACCAGCATCTTCGGTGGGCTCAATCTCTCGGCCAGAGAACTTCGCAATGTGGATCGAATTCTGCTAACCGCTTGCGGAACCAGTTGGCATGCCGCACTAGTCGGCGAGTACTTGATTGAACAGATGGCCCAAATTCCTGTGGAAGTCGAGTATGCCTCGGAACTGCGATATCGTAATCCACCGATGTCGAAGAATACACTCGTATTTGGAATCTCTCAAAGTGGTGAAACCGCGGATACATTGGCCGCTTTGCGAGAAATGAAACGTAAAGGCTATCCTACGCTTGGCATCTGTAACGTGGTTGGCAGTACAATTGCCCAAGAATCCGATGGCGGAATCTACTTACACGCTGGTCCTGAAATTGGGGTCGCTTCGACCAAAGCGTACACTTCGCAAATTCTCACGTTGACCATGCTCGGGCTGTACTTCGGTCGTTTGCATAACTTGAGTTTCGAGCAAGGACACCAGATAATAGAGTCGATTCAACGCCTGCCTGAGATTGTTGAGCAAGCCCTGGAATCTAATTCCCAAATCAAACAGATTGCCGAAAAATATCATCAGGTAAATAACTTCCTCTACTTGGGTCGCAATTTTAATTTCCCGACAGCACTCGAAGGCGCGTTGAAGCTAAAGGAAATCAGCTACATCCATGCCGAAGGCTACCCGGCGGCTGAACTAAAACATGGCCCAATTGCCCTGGTTGATGAACACACGCCCAGTGTTTGCATCATGCCACAAGGCAGCGTGTACGATAAAGTGATGTCAAATCTCGAAGAAATCAAAGCCCGTGGTGGTCCTGTCATAGCCATAGCCAGCGAATCAGACACCCGAGTCGCCCAGATTGCCGACGACGTGATCCGCATTCCACACGTCGAGGAGTTCCTGCAACCCATCGTCTCAATCATCCCGCTGCAATTGCTCTCGTATCACATTGCTCAACTCCGAGGATGTGATGTAGATAAACCACGGAATTTGGCGAAGAGTGTAACGGTTGAGTAGGGTAAGAAATAATTGAGAATTGAAAATCGATATTCCCAAATACGATCTAGCTTCAAGTATGAGAATCGTGTAGAAATTAATACATAAGCTTATCACTCAATCGGTAATGAAATACACGCTTTGCACCCTTTTATTGAGTCTTTAAACTGTATCTATGAAATTACTGAAAGACGCATTTTCGCAAGGTCAAGTAATACTTGATCTGGAAGCCACCGATATCGAATCTGTTATTAAAAAAACAGTGCAGAAAATGGTGGCCGATGGATTTCTGAGTCAAGAAATCGAAGATCAAGTTGCCTCTGTTTTTATTGAACGAGAGAAGAATGCGCCGACTGCAATCGGCCATGCGGTTGCGATTCCTCATGCCTACCATGAGGGCATAGAAAAGCAACTCGTGTTTTTTGTTCGGCTTGCCCGTCCCATGAATATGGGTGCTCCTGATGGAATTGCAACGCGTTATCTCTTCTTCTTGCTTGGCCCACCCGGAGCAGCCGGTCAACATTTAGACACATTAGCGAGTGTTGCACGCTTAGTCTCTAATGACGAATTCCGATTTGAAGTAGGCAAAGCTAGGAATTCGGCGGGCTTGGTTAGTGCTTTAGATCACTTTATTGAGCGGACCTCACCTGAGAAGAAACCAACTAAAAGTGAATCCGAAGGATTAAATTACACTGGCAAACTGGCTGGTGGCTTGGTTGAAGACATCAAACGTCGGAAACCACATTATGTTCAAGATTTTTTGGATGGACTCCATCCTAAATGCCTAGGTTCAACGCTCTTTCTGTTTTTTGCCTGTTTAGCGCCAGCCGTGACTTTTGGCGGAGTCATGGCGGTTGCCACAGACTATCAGATCGGGGCGGTAGAAATGATTGTGGCTTCCGCTTTTTGTGGAGTGGTGTTCGCATTACTTTCAGGGCAGCCATTGATAATATTGGGTGGAACCGGGCCGCTTCTGGTTTTCACGGCAATTCTTTACAAGCTCTGTGGAGATATGGAACTTCCATTTCTCCCCGTCTATAGCTGGGTAGGCATGTGGGCCGCTCTGTTCCTCATCATCCTCTCGGTGACTGATGCCGGATGTTTAATGAAGTATTTTACTCGCTTTACCGACGAGATATTCTCCGCTTTGATTTCAATTATTTTTATCTACCAAGCGGTGAAATCGTTAATTCATATCTTTGAAGATTTAGACGAAACCAGGCATCATGACGTTGCATTACTTACCTTGCTATTAGCTTTAGGGACATTCTATATTGCCACTTCCCTTTCCCAGTTTCGCAAGAGTAGTTATCTGAGGCCGAAAATCCGAGAGTTCTTAGCGGACTTTGGTCCAGCAATCGCGTTAGCTGCTATGACAGGCGTTGCCATGTGGCTGCATGAGGTAGATCTAAATGTACTTGAGGCACCCGATGAATTTGGCACAACCAATGGAAGATCTTGGTTGGTTAACCCGATGGATGCTCCGATGTGGGCTCGATTTGCTGCGGCTGTGCCAGCAATGTTGGTGACTGTCTTAGTCTTTTTAGATCAAAACATCACAGCACGTATCATCAACAGCCCTGACCATAAACTGCATAAAGGCGAGGCCTATCACTTAGACTTATGTGTTGTCGGCGTGTTGATGGGAATCTGTTCGATGTTTGGGCTGCCTTGGCTGGTGGCTGCAACAGTACGATCTTTAAATCATGTTAGAAGCCTGGCTACCGTTGAAGAAGTTACACTAGCTGGTGGTCATTCCCATGAACGTATAATCCATGTGCGTGAAAATCGAGTCACCGGTTTCTCGATCCATCTACTCTTGGGCTGTTCGTTGCTCCTGCTGCCGCTCTTAAAAGAAATCCCCATGGCAGTTCTCTATGGATTGTTTTTGTTCATGGGCGTTGTTTCGATGTCGGGGAACCAGTTTTTTGAGCGACTCAGTTTGTGGCTCAAAGACCCGGCGCTTTACCCGGCAACGCATTATATTCGTCGTGTTCCCCGCTGGACGATCCACTGCTTTACCCTGCTTCAATTAGCCTGCTTAGCCATTTTGTGGATAGTCAAAAGCAGCAGCTCGATTGGGATTTTGTTTCCTGTGTTTATCGCGCTGTTAGTTCCTGTGCGGATGCTTGCATCGAGGATATTTTCTGAAGAGCATTTGGAAGCTTTAGATGCAGAAGAAGAACCCAAGGATGAGAAGAGTCACTGGACGGGGTAGTTACTGTTCGACCCATGCTTTGACTCCTTCAGGTGTACGTTCACTCTTACAGCCTTGCACTAAGAGGGCAACGGCAATCAATAGGATGGAGTGTGCGTTGGTTATTTTGATTTCTCTTTGGCTACCACATCAAACGCATGTCGTTTTGATCTTGGACCAGGTACCGAGGAAAGATTGCCGGAGGTTTGATAGAAAAAGACTTCGTAATCATCGGGCAGCAATTCTTTGCCCACGGTGAAATCGACCGAGATGTTTCCACCAGACGCGATCTCTACCTTGCCATCGAAGCTGTCATCTTGAGTGAATAGACGGACTTTCTCGCCATGCTTTACTAGTTCGGCGGCAGTCATGGATAGTTTTATTTGTCGACAGGCAATGCGATGGGGATTGATGCTGCCAAAACGGGTGAAATCGACATAGGCATAGCTGTAGTACCAGTAGGCTCGATCATCGGGGTCTTCAAAGTTGATCTCTTGGTTCGAGAAAGGTGAATTGGTCACCAACACTACCGCCAAGGTATACGGCAGAATGATGATGGCATGATCCGACTTGTTTTCCATCGATAAGTGGAATGAAACTCCTTGGCCTTGTACTACTTTTTTGGTTTTGAGTTTGAGCGAAAGTTTCAGATCTCCGCTAGTATCTTTGGGTTTGATCACTGCGATATCTTGAATCAACCCTGCCCCAGGATTTATAGGTTGAGAGACTTTCGATACATTGATCTCCAGCGGTTGGCCTCGATATTTTTCCAACTGTTTAGCTGCAGAACCGGAGACAAAGAAATGATAGGTGCCATGATGAAACACGGTTTGTTTCCAGCGGGTTGTTTCAAAGTAGCCATGATATTTACCTGGCGCAATGATTTCGGCCGAGACCGTTTCAGCAGAAAGCAGCGTTAGGATTACGAGTAACAGTGCTGGGAGTAAAATTTTATTCATCATTTGGCACTATCTAGCAATGGTTTTTTATTGGGAAACGTGATCATCACTTCTTTTGAACTGAACCCGGGGCCTTTTAATCCGGCAGGTCGATAGATGGCGATGACCCGGTACGTTTCGCCTGGGGTGAGTTGATATTCAAAGAGGGCAGTGCCAGTGAGGTACCTTAGTGATTGAAATTTAAAGACCGAGGACTTTTGCACGGGAAGATTAATTGTTCTATTGGCAGGGTCAGCTTTCGCAATGCCGGTCGGTTTAACCACATTACCATAATGATCAGCCACTGCAAACGACAAAACACCACGCGACTGGAAAGGGTCCGCTGCTTTAAACATGCTGCCAGATTGATTGGTGATAATCAGCGTATGCGTTCCAGTTGGTTTTAAGTGAAGTTCAACATGAATATCAACATCGTCAGGAAGATCAATGGTTGGATGACCGCCAACTGCATTCGCGCTGGTGGCAAGTGTTAGCAACAACAGGCCTGTTAGAAGCAATATATATTTCATGGTATTTCTTTCTGAGTTACTTGGCAGGGTCAATATCTTGTTGACGTTGCTCCATAAACTTGGCTATTTGATCGGCCACTTTCTGATCAGCCGCTGCTAACTTTTTTTGTTTCTTTGCAGGCTTAGCGTTCGGTTTTTTGGCGGCTTCTATTTGTGCTTTTTCCAGCGTGGTATTCGAGCGATGGAACACGGTCGGAACGTATCCGGCTGAAACCGAAATTGTTTCAGGAATCTCAAGCTTGTCCAGCTCAACCGATTCATTTTGCACAAACAAAGTCAAAGTCGGCGGTATAGCCACGGGAGCCGCAGTGAATTCCATCACGCCAAACGGCTTGCGAACCTGTTTGTACCACTGATCAATTCTAGATTGATCCCCGATCGTAAATACCACCGCTGTGTTGTGATCGTTGGGGGCTTGGGTGACCCAGCCTAAGTGCTGGGGTTGTTCCAAATAGCAAAGGCGAATTTGCTTGAGCGGAGTTTTGATCGAAGCGAGATTTTTGATCAAGCGATTGATGTCTTCCGTCGATTTAACATCGTACAGATATTGATTCACATCGTTGGGCCAGCCTGAAAAATATGAGTTTAAGCCGATGGTTCTGGTTGGATCATTGACGAGGGGCTCGACATCTGCGGGCCAACCGTCTGGTATGTAGGCAGGCTGTCCTTGGGAAGCCACTGGCGAAGTCCCGCCTCTGGCCAAGGCTGTGCCGGTGATTGTTAGAAGTAACAGAAGTGTGAAGGCCGTTTGAACTCTCATCATTTCTCCGAATTGGACTGGTGTTAGTTGGTTTGTTTTTTCATGGTCTCAAGTTTGGCTTTGAGTTGAGTGACCTGGACCTGTTGTTCAGTCACTTCGGCCCTGGCTGATTGTAAATGCTGGTACGCTTTGCTCGATTGTTCCGCCGTGATAATCTCTTCGGCTTGTAAGCCCAGTAGTCGTTTGTATTCTGACTGCCGAAGTTTGGCGATGCCTTGGGCGGTAACCAATTGGGTTTCGGCATTCTCTAGTTGAGCAATCAACTTGGTCATTTGGGCTTTTACCTTGGCAAGATATTCTTGATACCAGGCGAGTGCCAAGCGGGTGCGTTCTTCCTCCGATTGTTCTCGGTAATTGCCAAATCGTTGGCCGCTGATTGTCTCGAAAGCCGAAAGTGCTCGGTCTATGGATCTTCCGCCTGAGCCTTCTTCCAGGGCTTCTGTTAGATAATCGACCAAGAGTTGTTTTGCTCGGTCGTGCTTGTAGCCAGACAAAGTTGAAAACAACATCACCGCCGCTTGACCTCGGGCCGTTTTAGTCCAGATCAAGCGTTTGAATTTTGGCAATGCTTCCAGCGGTTGAGCATCTTGCAATGCACAAGCGGCAGCGGTAGCGATTTCGAAATTTGGATCATCCATGTGTTTTAAGAGAACGGGAATCGCCTTGTCTCCGCCATAACGAAGCGCTAACAGGCAAAGCATTTTCGGTTGTAATTGCGTTTCATGTTCGTTGATTTCAAGAATGTCATCGACGAGTAACTCGCCACCAGATCGGAATAGAGAAAAAATACAGACTAGCCGAACCGCCGAGTTCTGCCGGGTATCGGCAGCGATTTTTTCAATGGGCGTGCGATGTCCGTTTTCGGCCAGTGCGGCCAAAATGGGGATGCACTCAAACGGAAACGCTTGCTTTTTGGAACTCTCTTCTGCTGTGGGTGTTTCACTGTAACCAATTCGCTGAAGCACCATGGTGATCAGCTTGGGGTGCAGCACGGGGATTTTAAATCGATCTGAAGAAGAAGTATGCAGCGCGAGATAATACATGTTGTGGTAAGCACGATAGGCAGAGTCGATGGCCCCGCCTGACCCTCTGAAATAACCTCCTTGTTTGATTTGATTTAAATGCGTATCAACAATGGTCCGTAGTTGATCGTCACTCATTTTGTCAGGATCGACAATCAAAGTATCGCGCTGTTTCGACCACCAGTGCGTTACCAATTCTTGTACGGCATTGTGCATTCGGCCTTCTAAATTAGGTCCACCTTTATAAGGGCTTTCAATCTTATGCCCTGAGATGATCGAAATAGTTTTGGCATACTCGGGTATCATCACATGGGCCGAACTCCGCTCGGCATGCACTGCAATATATCGCAACAACAGCGGAATGGCCGCTATATCACGATGCTCTCTCAATATCTTGGTAGCAGCCTTATAGTTCGTCCAATGCGTATTATCGTTGGTTGCTTCTAATAGTTCCTCCGCTTCAAGCAGGGCCTGAGCGTGTTTTGATTCTTGTAGCAATTCAACGAAGTCTTTTTCGAGCCCATGCAATACTTCATCTTGAACCGGGGTTCGCAACTTCAATCGCTCACGCACCGCTTTCGGATACTTAATCGTCTTCTGTTTCTCCGGCGAACCAGGCTCTTCTGGAGCCGGTTCAGGTTCTTCGGCTGGAGGATCTGGTGTGTATGGCTCCGACTGAAGTGCGGCTGAAAAGGCGATTAGGAAGAGAGCGCTGATGGCAAGGCCCAGGCATAAAGTGAGAGCTGGCCAGTGTGACCTACTCTTTTTAATTTGGTTGTTTTGTTTGGTCATCTTGATCGTCCCATTTTTCTAATTCACGGATAGCGTTTTCGACACTGGCTCCGCCAAACTTGGCATGCTTTAAGTATGGTAGTGCCTGTTTGCCAAGCACAATGGTCAACGTATTCGATGCCTTGAGTGTTGGCGAACTGAGCGTCGTTTGCATGGCATCCAATTCCTTATTCCAGTTCTCGTTTCCAGTTACGACAATTATTTCACAGGCCATTGACTGATCACGAACTCCTCCGGCCAAAAGCTGAGCAATCATTTGTTTATCTTCTTCACCAGTAATCGCTGCGATTGCTAAAGCTATTTTAGCCTTCAGTTGATCGTCGTTTGTTTCTGCTTGATGTTTTTTTAGATGGGGAACAGCATCTTTACCCAAGCGAATTAAGGAAGCATAATTTGGCCAGACCCAAATGTGCTCGAAGGAATAATAAACATCTTGCCCAAGAGGCTGCTCTAAGTGTGTTACCCAGTCTTCTACAACGACTTCCATTCGTTCTTCTGGAGAGAGTAAGCGATTTCGTTCATGCCAAGCGATCAATTGCCTGGCTGCGGTACTCGATTCTAATAATGCTCTCTTACTGGTAGCCTCTCGCTCAGCAGGAGTTGAGTTACCACACAAAAAAATTGGTTGACAGGATGGCGGTAAACCATGAATCTTTTCGATGCTAGAAATTAATGGCGTTATGGGACGGGGTGCATTTTGTTGTTTTAGTAATTCGACGAGGTGATCGGCTGTCGACATGTCACCGACTTCTGCCAGGCATTCACAGACAGACGAAGTTAAGCGAACCCAATCAGAATACGAAGGATTTATTTCTCGGTCAGAGATTGCAATTCTCAGATAGGCGTAATCGAGAGACTTGATTGCCGATGTCCGAGCCAACTCGGCCTGTTGGTGTTTAACGGGCCTGCCCTCTGGCAAGTCTAAACCGTGGTGAAGTGGTTGACCATAGTAGTGTTTCTGGAAGTGTAAGCTTCGTAGCCCAGGACTAATCATTAAAGCAAGTTGATTTGCGGCTTCACCACGAGAGTAAGGATTGCCTTGCTGCATCAAATCAGTCAGCGTTACAATCGTGGGCAGTTCGTTTGCAGAAAACCATTGTTCCGCATTTTTATGTACTGTAAGATTGGTACTATACCGATCACTTGATAGACGTCTGATATTTTTCAATTCTGGTGAAAAAGATCGATCAGGGTGCTGTACGTTAGCTGTACTTTTCTGGCAACCAACAACTGCGACTAAAAGTGTCACCACCATTAACAATCGAAAGCTCATTCTTTTCCCCAAACAAACAAGTCGCCGTTTAAATTAAATGACTGTTACTACTTCTACCCGTAAGCACACAAAAACCCCAGGCCACTGTTTACACAGTGCCTGAGGTTTCTGCCACTTCTCAATCAGGAGGTTGCCAAGTTCTTCGCTTGCCCCTGGCGGTTTACTTCATGTTTTTGGCACGTGCGACGAGTTCAACAAATTCGGTGCGGTACGAACTCGGTTTGTCGCCTAAGTTGGAACTGGCCAGTTCCATGATTTCGTCGAAGTTGGTCGACTTATCATGGGCCGAGTCTCGTAACACCATGCCGAACATGGCGACCGAGGCGGCAAATTTGAAGTCAGAACTGGCTTGATTAAACCGGTTGCCGGTATCTTCGATAGGGTAGCTCATCAACGTACTTTCGTTTTCATCCGGTTGTTTGTAACGCAGTTTGAGCGTGAGTAATTCGTTCCCTTTGGCCGCTTTGGTTGTTTTACGTGCGGTTTGATATTTCAAATCGTCGACGTTGGTTTTGGCCACTTCGGTTTCAAGCCCAACTGGCACGATTTCATAGAAGGCGGTAACCGTATGTCCGGCTCCGATTTCGCCAGCATCTTTTTTGTCATCGTTAAAATCTTGGGCGGCCAACATGCGGTTTTCGTATCCGACTAAGCGATAAGCGGCCACATTCTTCGGGTTGAATTCAATTTGAATTTTCACGTCTTTGGCGATAGTCAACAGTGTGCCAGACATTTGTTCAACCAACACCTTACGGGCTTCGCTCAAGGTATCGATAAACGCATAGTTGCCGTTCGCTTTGTTCGACAGTTCTTCCATCATGGCATCGTTCAAGTTACCGGTGCCGAAACCCATGACGCTGAGGAAGACGCCAGCTTTGGCTTGTTCTTCAGCCATGCGAACCAATCCGCCGGTGGAAGTGGTGCCAACATTGAAATCGCCATCGGTGCAAAGAATGACCCGATTGGTTCCCCCTTTGATGAAGTTGTCGAGTGCCACTTGATAGGCCAATTGAATTCCGGCCCCGCCGTTGGTCGATCCGCCAGCTTGTAGCGAATCAAGTGACGAAAGAATCTCGGCTTTGCGGTCGCAAGTGATTGACTCCTGCACTAAACCAGCGGCACCAGCATAGACCACAATCGCTACGCGGTCGTTTTCGCCCAGTTGATCGATCAACATCTTCATGCCACTTTTTAGCAGCGGCAATTTATTGGCACGATTCATTGAGCCAGAGACGTCGAGCAAAAAGACTAAGTTCGATGAAGGTCGGTCTTCGTTGGCAATCTCTTCGCCTTTGATGCCGATGCGGACCAAGCGATGATCGCTATTCCAAGGGCAAGAAGCCACTTCGGCATTGGCGGCAAATGGATGTTCGCCGTCGGGGCCTTCGTAGTCGTAGTTGAAGTAGTTGACTAACTCTTCAATGCGGACAGAATCTTTCGGGGGCAATTGTCCATAGTCCATCAAGTACGAACGAACTTTTGAGTACGAAGCGGTATCGACATCAATCGAAAAGGTCGAAAGCGGTTCGTCACTCACGGTGATGAATGGAGTCTCAATGACATGGGCAAATTTGTCTCCGCCAACGCCTGGCCCCTTGCCTTCGCCGGGTAATTTTTCACCGCTTCCAAACCCGTCAATACTAGGAATGGTATTGCCAAAGTTTTTTTGGGCAAAGCGAAGATCTAATCCAGCCTGTACCGCTGGGCGGGCTTCACCGCTGGATGCCGACACACGTTTGGCCAGCTTCACTTCCGATTCTTTCTTGTTTGCCTGCTTGCCTTTTCCCAATTTCACGTTTTGGCTAAGTCGTTCGGATAGCTGGCGTTCGCCAGCAGGTGCGGGCTCTTGAGCAGGAGCTTCGGCAGGTGCAAGCTTGCCGGCCAAATCTTTTCCATCCAATACACTGCTGGGCTGATTTTTGGGAAGGCCATAATCATAATCGGCAAGGGCTGGTCGAGTTGCTGGAGCGGATGAATCTGTTTTGTTACTAATGCTCGACCGACTTGAAGACGGATCGGCCGAAGATAACTCAGTCACATCACCATACTCTCGGGTTGCCGAGAGGTTTTCTTCGTCCCTTTCGAGACCCGAGCCATCACTATTGCTGACCGGGGCTTGAACAAGTGTTGTTTTTATATCTTGCTGGTTGTGATCATTGGCCGCCTGTTCACCAGTACAGCCTATGATGAGGGTTCCTACGAGCAGTCCAGAAACTACCCAACCTTGTTTTGAGAAAGAATAACGCATCGCTCGGTCCTCGCACTTTGATTTGAATTCGACAAAATAGAGCCGGAAGTACCTGAAGAAACCAGGTCTCATCAAAAGCAAAGACGAAGGACGTAGAGCGTCGGTTTTGTAGAACTGGGAAAAAACTGAGATATTACTGTTTTGGCTAGAAAATAGGCTATTTTCTACTATCAGAATCGATCTGATTACTGGCTTGGACGCCTCTGTTTCATTGCTTCCCAAAGTTGCTGAAGAAGATCCTCAGCCTCGGTTTGTAGCTCTGGACTTCTCGAAAATTCAAGATTTTCCAGATCGATCAGACGGGCGACTTGAGACTCAAACTCTGTAATTGAAGGCAAATAGTAGTTGTTCAAGTAGACCGTTTTCATTTCAGTCCCTTGATTAATCTTAATCGTTAATTGACCACCATCCATGATCCCAGCATCATATTCATCGTAGAGAGTTTCTACTCGCAGTTTCGCTAGAGCAGATTGGAGTATTCGATTCTTTTTTGATGGTAATATGATCGTTGCCTTCTCTAGATCCCAATCTTCAAAATTATGGCGTAATACCGTTACCTGACCAGTTTCATCAAAAGATAGAATATTTACATAGACTCCCATTGCAGTGTGGCCTTCGCTCCAACCAGAATCACAGAAGGTAGCCTGAAACGGTTTCGTGGTATCCAATATAAAACTGTCATCGCCGTAAGAAATACGTTCGACACCATCGTCATTCTGCTTTAAAATCCAAACCGAGACCGCAACTAACACACTGCCAATAACAACAAAAGCCAGAATAGATTTTACCAGTGTCATTTCTACTATCCTCTTAATTCAGTTTATGATTTCAGCACCGTGCATCATGCTGTAGGGTTTAACTGTAACTAAGACGAGGGACTACGAAACTTCGTTTCGCGAACTTAGAATCTTCACAAGAATTTACGAATTCGCCAGTTGATTCAGTGTTTTGTAGTTTTGAATCAACGATATCCAGTCTATTTCAGCGGGAAATTCACTGGCATTATGCGTAACATGGCCCAAGATCGGCGGGCCGCAGCGGCTTTCTAATTCG
>NVWB01000225.1 GCA_002733575.1 Blastopirellula sp.
GCTGTGCCTGACGATGAAGTAATAGCAGTTCTCAATCTCCGTCAGGCACAGCACTGACCTACAAGAACGCCTCAGGTTTTAAGTGTTACCCGTCGCCCGCTGGGGCTCAAAGAAACAACCAGGGATAAATCAAGTTGATCAACCCTGTCCTCTACGCTAAGCTATACAAAAAGTGAGACCACGTTTTTACAATGAACGGGTCATTCCCATACGATCACGGTGATTCATTTGAGAGAAAAATGGTATTAGCTGAACTACAAAACTGGCAAGAATGTCGGACAGCGGTTTTAGAGTATGAAAATGACTCAATATACTTATACAACCATCCACACCATGGTAATCCAGAGTTGAAGTCCTTATGGATTGCGAACACAAAAAGGAGGTGGTTTGGAAAATCCGACATAAAATCAGATATGGACAAAGGGTTACAGCCATACATGCCTAAAGAAGACTGTAATGAGAGTGGCTATATCAAGGACTTTAAGAATAGCGGAAATTGGGAATTACAGTGGGGCCTGGATCAAAATTCTATTGCTGTATCTTATCAAGGGAAAATTATAGCAATCATGCCTGAGTGGTCAGGAGTGAACGGGTTCTATGGATATTCTGCTGGTGTGATGGGTGAAACTCCATTGGCGTGGCCGTTAAAAGATGACAATATTCAGATTAACCGTTTTCTAAAAGAAAAGGAATTCTTGGAATCCTGGTCTGAGTCAACTTGGATAACACATCAAGAGAGATTACTAAAAGCATTCGATGCCCTATATAGCGGAGAGTCAAGGTATTTCGCTGCCGATGAAGGCAAATGGCCACCTCTCGGAATTCACTATTGCAATACTGGCGATACAGAGTTTATGGCTACGGTAGGTATGTCTCAATTGCCAATGCCTGAATATGGAATGCCCCATGAGGAACCTGAAGAATTCAGGCGAATTGAACTGGCGATGGCCTGTAGGCCGATCTCGGATTTCCAACCGTTGGCTCAGTATTTATCAGGCCAATCCACTTATCCTTGGAACTTCGGGAGTCATTTTGATCATGGTCATACGATGCCTTGTGAGCAACTTCGTGAAGTAGGTTCAAATGCTTCATTTGTAGCATTTGTTGATAAAGCAAAATTCTTACCCGAAGTTTTAATGCCATCATTTGAGGGCAATTCGGTAAGGTTGTTGTTTATGTTGCCTATCTACGAATCAGAACAGAGGTATGCGGAAGAAAAATCTACACAAGAGCTACTTAAAATAATCGAAAACGAGTGTGAAGATCCGTTTGATCTATTTAGGGAAGCAATCGTATAACAAGTCACCCGTCGATAGGCAAACCTTTTTTGAAGCAAACCGAATAGACAGATGGATGGCAGCTAAACGGGCACTTGAAATCAACCAAGTGCTTCGTGTTCAATTTCATCGAATTGGTTCACGGCCTGTTAGGGACCATCCACCCTACTTCACTTTAACGCGTATTTTGACTTCCAACTCTCTGGGATTTCAAGCTTCAAGCCATACAGATACCTGATCAGTTGCCCGTGGTGAGATGCTTCGTGTTCGAGTAAATCAATAATCAGACGGGTTTGCACATCAGAATACGAGTCAATCGTTTTTAGAACAATTGAAACGGCGGTGGCAGAACGGCGTAGGGCATCGGCTACGGATGTTTTGCTTGTAGTTGTTTCTAACGAGCAAACAAAGCCAGACCACTGATTTGCCGTGATTGCTTTGCTGAAGCTTTCCCGAGCCCCAACCACGCACCACAACTGTTGGCCTAGCGTATTCGAGGGAAGCTGCGGCAGCTTGGAACTCAAAGTGGCTTCGTCTAGCGAGTCAACCAAATCTCGATAAAGGGCAAATGATCGATCGAAGCTTTCTTCGATTGTTTTTTCGATGGGCATTGGGTTCGGCATCTTTCAAACTAAATGGGATAATACTGCGTGAACGAAATTCTTTAAAGCACGACCTTTAGTGAACATAACATTTCATAGATAGCATCATCATCTCGGCCTTGAAGTACCTTGGGGCTATGGTAATATGCACTAAGAGATCTGCTCCCTTCGAATAATGCCCATGCACTGGTGAATCCATCACTGTTCAACCCATTATTCAACTCGAATTGGACATTGCACCCACTAAAGTCGCCACATGTTACCGCGGATACTTCGCGACGTTTTATTCGATTAATTTCAGCAACTTTTTCAACCCATTGCTGGGGTTCCATTGGAAGTGCATCTGCGCTTGGTGGAGCTAATCGAAGCTCAACGTCTCCCGAATCTGGGACAATCGACACATAGGGCTCGATTTCTGTACCGCAAACTGAAGCCGTCCATCCAATGGCGGGTTCAATTGAAAAGTATGAGTATAGGAAACGGTCTCTCATAATGTATGATTTTGCTAGAAAAAATGAGATTGATATATTTGGTCTAGTATGAATAAGCACCAAGAATATATCACAACACCCTGGCACTTACTACAAAAAAATCTCACAGAGAACCCGCCATAGCTGGGTGCCATGCTTTCGCCGGTTAGGCGTAAGCATGTTTTTGATCTCATATGATGGTAACTTCAACTAATGCAAACTACCCATCAATCAAGAATCGGTTCTGATTCTTACAATTTTCGACGATCAATCTTGATTTCAGACCATTTTTCTGGTCCAAAGCATGCCTACGTCTAACCGGCGAAGGCATAGCACCCAACGCCTTTTTGTGTGAATGATTAACAGTGTCGTGTGGCACTGTACAAAAACGATCAGTCCAACTTTACGGGTATCTCATCCGTTGGGCTCATTTCGCCCCGTAACATCTTCCCGGCCATGCCTGTTAGGCGAAGATAATAGTCGTTGGGTAAGCCTTCGTACGTTAGGAACTTGACGCCGTTGCCGGTTGGTGGTTGGTTTGTGCATTTGAAGATTGCTGTGCCTTCGTCGACTTCGTCGAACATGGCGACATATAGCATGTCACAACCGGCCCGTTTGGCAGCGACAATCTGTGACCAGAGAAACTTGCCTTTTAGCCTGGGGATGGAATTGAGTTTCTCGCCTGTCAGGTTGTGCCAACTGAAGCCGGGGAAGAGCACGGGCAAATAATCTAAATCATGCTCTTTGCACCAGGTATTGTCTGGTTGCCAGATATTGTCCGCATGACGCGCAACTTCTTTTGGGTTTCGGTAGCGGCCTATGGTCCAGGGGCTCACAATGTCTGCCAGTTTGAGCACTTCATGCACTTCAGGATCAGGCAAGCAATCTCGATCCAAGTTTCGCCAACCGGTCGGTACGCCCAGCATTACGGTGCAACCTTCGTTTTTTAGAAAGGTCACCAGTTCTTTACATTCAGCCAGTGTGTATTTTCTCGGCTTGTTTCCATCGTTAAAGCCAACGCCCCAGACTGCGACAACCGGCCGGCCTTTGTGGTGTAAGTAAGCGGGGTCTTTCGTGATTTGCATCTTGCTCTGAAGCATGAGCCAATCTTTGCGAACTTGATCTGTTCCGCCAGCGCGAAGACTTGTCAGATCGTACATCACGGCATAAGTTCTTCCCGCTTGATTCGCACCGGCGCGTGCGTTGGAGAGAACCACATCTTTGTGGTGTCGCATCTCTTCTGATCTTAGACCATTGGCAAAACGCTGAACGAACGCGCCGTCGATTCCATAGTCTCGCATCCACTCGAAATGCCGCATGACCGTTTTTTTATTGTAAGAACTGAAGACCTCGGCCACACTGCCATCGGCATGATGGAACCCTGTTGCGTATCGTTCGTCTGGGCCCAGTTCTGACATATCAGGCCAAAGGTCGACCGTGACATTGCCTGGTGCCAACTTTCGGCGACTGCTACGTCCCCAGTGTGTCCACCCTAAGCCGGCCCCATCGCCTTGGCAATTAAACCACCCTTGGTAGCCAGTCATTACTTTGCTGGTCAGCGTAGAAGTATCGACGCCGTGGACCGAAGGACCATCGTATGGGCGCAGGACATCTTCCTTGGCAGCACACCGGTTCTGCCCCGAGATCGCGATTGCGAGAAACGTGAGCGAGGTAAGTAAAATTGTCGTTGAAAATGTTCGTAGGTGATGTCTCATGCTAAAGTAATTTAGCCTCTCTGGCCTGCACCATGTTGGCGTAGGTAATTAATGCTTTTGACAAACTCTTTGAGTTGATGCTGTTGGTCGAATTCTTTTTTATCCATGCCCTCTGGCGGCACATCGACACCAATAGCCTTTCCTTTGCGGCACAAAGCGAGGAAGTCAGCAATACTGGCGGCCGTGACTTCTGGGAAACCTTGCCACCAATCCTTCTGTAAATACGGAATCGGTCGAGCCGAATTGGAAATGCTCTCAACAAACAGTGGCACGCCAGGGCACAAGGTGGCCAGATGTTGAACGTAGGCCGGTACATCCATCAAGCCTTCGCCAACTGCGGTCCACTGGAATGTGGCTCCATCTTCGGACTCCCAAACCATGTAATCACGAATGCTGGAGCAGACAACATACTTACCGAGCGTCTGCACTTGCTGCATCGGGTCTTCCATCACCCAAACCGCATTGCCAGGGTCAAGCATCGAACCGCAGACATCGGGGCCGACTTCTTTAATGATTTCGAGGACTTCTTCAGTTCGGAGATCACCGCCGTGGTTCTCAAAGCCGAACTTGATGCCTGCATCGATAGCGCGGCTGCGAAGTGCTTTGAGGACTTTGATCGAGGCATCCATACGCGGGCGAATGCCGCCTTCGAGATAGCGGTCTTTCAGACTGCCGATCCGCACGGTAACCACTGGCGAACCCAAAATTTCAGCGGCACCAATTGCTTTGCCGAGAAATTCTTCCGCATTGCCGTACTTACTGTTGAACGACGAAGCGTTCTCGCAGATGCCACCTGCACCCATGTAGATGTTTAGGCCATGCTTATCGGCTTTGTCTTTCAGCCCACGTAAGTATGACTCTTCTAGACTTTCGAACAGCGGAAGATTATTAATCAACACGGCGTCCATTTTTTGCTCTGCGGCAAAGTCAATGAACTGCGGTGCTTTCCATTTCATGCCCCGCATCGAATGGCCGTCAAAACCGAGCGGCACGCGTGACTTGTCACCACTTTTTGCAGCAAACGATGTATTATTGACTGCACCCAATGCAGTGAGGGCGGCGGCTGTGCAAAGGAAGTCACGGCGTTTCATGTTAGGTTTCTCCGAATCGCTGGAACGATTTAAATAAGGATACGAGCGGCGGACAAAGGGCCAATTCAATCAAGTCCCCTCTTTGACTCTGAACTATAGAGTAGGTCTCTACAGTATACATACCGGAAAGCGAGGATGTTTTACGGTGATCTGGCAAAAAATAAAAGAAATAAAGAATAGCGAATCAATCTCCACGGGATAAACATCAGAAAAAGCGACACATCTCGGTGAACTCCACCGCTTTCAACCTTCTAACCGACCATAATGTTCTCATCAAAACTCAGATCGAACTTCCTTCAAAAGATGTCTCACGCCAAGGCGCAAAGGCGCCAAGGAAGGAAGAAAAGAAGTTTTAAACACAGAGGCGCAGAGAGTTAGGGTTCAGATTTTATCTTGTCGAAAAGAAAAAATTCTCACGCGAAGCCTCGAAGCCGCGAAGAGGTTTTGCTTCAAACTTTCTTGGCGTCTTCGAGGCTTTGCGTGATTTATTTTTTCGTTTGCTTGAGGATTATTTATGACGCACAATAATTCATGGTATTCATAGGGTTTTAAAGACCGTAGTAAGGTGTATGCGGTGGAGTTCACCGAGAAGTGTCGAAAAAGCCAGGATATATAACAAGCTTCTACAAGCGAAAAGACTTGACTTCCCTCCCTGTCAGCGGTCCAATTAGGGTATGTGACTAGGATGCACCGTTCTTCGATCCAACGCAAATAACTGCCACGGTAAAGATCGGGTTGTAAAGCAATTTCCCTAGCTGCATGAAAACAATTCTCTCGCGGTGACAGAAACTTCTTACCAGGAGGTTTATCTGATGAACCCTTTCGATACGACAGGCTTTCCCAGTCGCTGGTCTTGTGGCCTTGCTTGGACCGAACAACCTTGGGTCGGCTGGCTGCACATCTTTTCAGACATCATCATATTCTTGGCATATTATGCTGTGCCGTTGGTTGTGTTGTACTACGTGCGACAACGTGATGATTTGAAATTGCCGCCCATCTTTTATGGGTTCCTGGGGCTCATCTTCTTTTCTTGCGGTACGGTGCATCTCATCGAAGCCGGGATCTTCTGGTGGCCAGTCTACAAGTTGTCTGGCTTTGCGAAGCTCTTAACTGCCGTGGTCTCTGCATCGGGCGTAGTGGTGTTGGCAAAAGTGTTGCCGTCCGCCTTGAATGCGAGGAGTGGCGCGGCTTACGCAGAGGTTGTCGATGAGCGGCGTAAGACAGAGGAGATGTTAAAATACGAACAGTTTCTGTTGCAAACTCTGCTGACGAACATGCCAGACTTTATCTACTTCAAAGACAAAGAGAGTCGCTTTACCCGAGTAAGTGATTCAATCGCAGAATTCTTTGGTGTCGACTCTCCAGAATCGATCATTGGCAAGACAGACAGAGATTTCTTCCCCGAAAAATTCGCCGTCGAGACGCGAGCAGAGGAGATAAGATTGATGAAGTCCGGCGCCCCTTTGATCGGCAAAGAAGAGTTGGATCATACGACAGATGGAGAGAATGTCTGGCTGTCGGCAACGAAGCTGCCGTTGCGAGATGAATCGGGAGAAGTCATAGGCATGTTTGGTCTTTCACGCGATATCACACCGCAAAAAAAGGCCGCCGAGATCATGGCGAAAGCTAAGCAGGTGGCGGAAGATGCTAGTCGAGCGAAGAGTGAGTTCCTCGCCAACATGAGTCACGAGATTCGTACTCCGATGAACGGGATCATGGGAATGACCGAACTGCTGCTTGCCACCGAGTTAAAAAGGCAACAGCGAGAATACGTTGATCTGATCAATCTCTCGGCAGATTCGTTACTCACTGTGATTACCGACATCCTCGATTTTTCCAAAATTGAAGCCGGGAAACTTCACCTTGATTTCCATGAATTCGATCTGCGTGACTCCATTGGAGACACGCTGCAAACGCTGGGGCTTCGTGCCAACGAAAAGAATCTTGAACTCGCATACCAAGTGCAATCCAATGTCCCTGATTCCCTGGTGGGAGACATTGGACGGATTCGACAAGTTCTCGTCAACCTCGTCGGGAACGCACTCAAGTTCACCAAAGAGGGCGAAGTCGTCGTCGATGTCCGACTTGAATCGCAGACGGCCGAGGGAGTGGTATTACACTTCTTCGTGCAGGATACCGGCATAGGCATTACCCCTGAAAAACAGCAGGATATTTTCAAGTCGTTCACACAGGCAGAGAGCACCACCACTCGCATCTATGGAGGAACAGGCCTGGGACTGACGATCTCGAAGAAGCTGGTCGAGCTAATGGGTGGCCGCATCTGGGTCGAAAGTCAATCAGATCAGGGCAGTACTTTTCATTTCACTCTACTGCTCGGACTCGGAGCAGAAAAAGGGGAGAACCTTAGTAGCATCAGCGAACTCAAGGGTCGATCTGTTCTTGTTGTCGACGACAATAAGACCAACCGAAAGATCCTTGAGGAAATACTATCGAACTGGGCCATGCTGCCGCAAACCGCAGACAGCGGGGCCCAAGCCCTTGAAAAGATAGCGACTGCCAATGAGTTAGGAGAGCCATTCCCACTGATCCTGCTAGACATGATGATGCCGAAGATGGATGGGCTTGAAGTGGCCCGGCGCGTGCGTGAGCAATATGGTCAGGACGCGCCAGATATCCTTGTCATTACATCGGCTGGTCACTCAACGACTCCCGCAGAGGCGGAGGAATTGGGCATCAAGCGTGTGCTGGCCAAACCGGTCAAACAACGTGACTTACTCGATGCCATCTCACGCCTGTTTGGTATTTCAACTCCAGCTAAAAGCGTCGAACCACGACCTACTATCTCTCGCCACTCAGGGATCAAACCCATGAAGGTGTTATTGGTGGAAGATGGCCGCGTGAACCAGATTCTGGCCATCCGACTTCTCGAAGACCGTGGCCATACCGTAGAAGTCGCCGAAGACGGACAAGTGGCAATCGACAGCCATGCTCAGAACTCCTTTGATGCCATACTCATGGATTTGCAAATGCCGCGTCTTGATGGTCTCGGGGCTACCAAGGTCATCCGAGAAAGAGAATTGGCAACCGGAGAACACATTCCGATCATCGCCATGACTGCCAACGCAATGAAAGGAGATCGAGAAAAATGCCTAGCAGCAGGCATGGATGATTACATCGCCAAACCGGTAAGGTCCAACGAACTTTTCACTGTGCTTGAAAAGTATGCCATCTCTACCGATGAATAGCTGATCGGTTGAATTTTCACAGTCGCACCCATCGCTCCTTGCATAGAGCAACCGAACGAATTAACATAGAATCGATTACAACGTGAAACACTCAGCCACACCAATTAAACCATCATTGCTTCAACTCAAGCATTCAGGAGTTCCACCATGCCGATTACCGTTCCTCCACTTTCGCGTCGTAAGTTCGTATCCGGAACAATGGGTCTTGCTGGTGCCGCTGCATTAACTCCATTGCTATCAGCGGATGATTCTAAGACCGAAGTGCCGCTCGATAATGATCGTGTTGCCCTGCTAGCCGACACGCATATTAGTGCCGATCCAAAACAATTTTATTATGGAACCAAATGGCCAGGCACCCCAGTGAAAGACGGGGAACATGAAGGCGTAAACATGGCCGACTGTTTGGCAGCGGTGGTCAAAGACGTGCTTGCACAAAATCCATTGCCGGCCCATGCAGTGGTGAACGGAGATTGTGCGTTATCAAACGGCAAGCCGGAAGAATACCAAGAGTTCATTCGCCTGATCAAACCGCTACGTCAGGCCGGTATCACCGTACATGTGACCATCGGCAATCACGATAATCGCCAGAGACTATGGAAAGCGATCCCCGAGTTTAAAAGTGAAGAACTCGGCCGTCAGGTGGGCGTGGTCGAGTTGCCCAAAGCCAACTTCGTATTGCTCGATTCCGACCGAGGCACGATGGGCGAAGAACAATTCAACTGGCTCGATAAAACCTTGGCCGCACTCGGCGACAAACCGGTCATTGGTTTCGGCCACTACCACCCCTATCCTCATTTCGGAGTACGCCCCGGACCCGGCCAGCGAGACGGTGCATCGCTGCTGCCTGTGCTGAAGAAGCATAAAAACCTGAAGGCCTACTGCTATGGGCATACCCATAACTGGGTCGTTGAACAGAAGTCGGACATCCACTTCATCAACCAATTGCCTGTCAGCTATTACTTCGCCAAAGGTCTCCCCCATGGCTGGGTCGACATGAAACTTGGCGACACTGGCGCCGAAATAGAAATGCGCTGCGTCAACGCAAACCATGCCCAACACAAAGAACGTCACACCTTAAATTGGCGCAAGGGCTAAAAAAAGCAGAACCGAAAACAACCATGATTCAAGACGAAGCCAGTTATCTATGTGATGGCTGTGGCGAAGAGATCGTGATCCCGGTCGACTTCTCACAAGGGACATCCCAACAATATGTCGAAGACTGCCCCGTCTGCTGTCAGGCAAATGTAATTCACGTTGAAATCGATGCCGATGGAAGCCCCAGGGTTTGGGCCGAGTCTGAGTAGAATAGTAGTTCGGGAGGAGCCCAACGCCATCCCTGAAATATGTATTGTTTAGGGGATGTTTTCTATTTGGAATGATCATTCCTTTTATTGGGCCTGATAAAGTTCGACTGCGATTAAACATGCAGTCACACGCTGTTAAATCCTAACGTACACTTATCCAACAACTTAGCAGTTTCGATCATCACTCAAGAACTCTAAGGCGGATGAAAGGGGTAGGGAATGCAGTTTCTAGCGTGGAAAAAATCGACGAACTGGAGACCGCTCTATTTCTTGCTTACCGTCTTAATCACGATCTTCTGCGTTGAAGTCATCGTGATGTATCTCCTTCCGCTGCTTCTGCCTGTTAATGTCAGTGAGTGGGGCGAGGCATTCTCCGATGCACTGCTGCTGACAATGTTCAGTACACCACTGTTGTGGTATTGGGTCTTCTCACCGATGCAAAAGTTGGCAGAAACAGAAACGAACAAGGCCAATGTAATAGTCAACTCGGCCATCGATCCGATCATTACGATTTCAGGTCATGGCCTGATCAAGTCGTTCAATGCTGCGGCAGAACGCCTCTTCGGATATCCAGCAGCCGAAGTCCTAGGGAAGAATGTTTCGATTTTGATGCCTTCACCCTATCGCGAGGAGCACGACAGCTATATGGACCGGTATTGGTCAACTAGGGAGCAGCACATCATTGGCATTGTTCGCGAGGGTGTAGGGCAACGAAGCGATGGCACAACATTCCCAATCCTGCTATCGGCCAACGAAGTCATAACGAACGACAAAAATACGACCCTGTTTATTGGCATCTTACGTGATCTGACCGCCCAAAAGCAAGCGGAAGAAGAATTACATAAGTCCAAGCAAATCGCCGAGGCTGCCAACATCGCAAAGAGCGAATTCCTCGCGAACATGAGCCACGAGATTCGTACACCGATGACTGCCATTCTTGGCTTCACAGACATTCTTCTTAATAATGTCAAAAAGTCCGAGAATGTTGACGCTGCAAGTACGATCAAGCGAAATGGTGAACATCTTATCAACGTCATTAACGACATTCTCGATCTATCGAAAATTGAATCCGGAAAGATCAATGTCGAACAAATCCAAAGTTCTCCCTGTCAGATTCTGGCTGATGTTGCCTCGCTGATGAGAGTAAGGGCTACAGCAAAAGGCCTGCCATTGGACGTTCGATTCAATGGAACAATCCCTGAAACAATCTGCACTGACCCCACACGGCTAAGACAAATTATTATCAACATTGTCGGCAATGCAATCAAGTTCACAGAGACTGGATCGATACAGATTGTTACTCGCCTGTTAAACAAACCTGGGGATGAACCGAAACTACAAATTAACGTAATTGACACAGGCATTGGAATTGCTAAAAGCAAGATTGAGAAGATATTTCAGCCATTCACACAAGCCGACAGCTCAACAACAAGACAATTCGGTGGAACAGGTCTTGGACTGTCAATCAGCAAGAGGATGGCAGAGAAACTTGGCGGTGAGATTTCTGTTACCAGTTCGCCTGGAAATGGAAGCACATTTACAATCACGGTTTTCACTGGCCCATTGGACAATGTGCGGTTGATTCAGAACGCTGCCGAAGTGGTCTTAGAACCAGCGAATGGAAATGAGGCTGCGGACTCAGCATCTCCACTGAGCAACAGCCGGATCTTACTTGTCGAGGATGGACCCGACAATCAACGGCTGATCGGTTTCATATTGGAAAAGGCAGGAGCAGAGGTCACGCTTGCCGATAACGGACAAATTGGGCTCGAACTAGCGACCACAGCTAAATCCAAAGGCTGTCCCTTCCATGTGATCCTGATGGACATGCAGATGCCGGTGTTAGATGGCTATGATGCCACCCGACGTCTGCGAAACAACGGGTACTCAGGGCCAATCATCGCCTTAACCGCACATGCAATGTCATCAGATCGCCAGAAATGCCTCGACGCTGGCTGCGATGACTACGCGGCCAAACCAATCGACAAAACGCAACTGATTTCTACAGTGGCTCAATACGCTTTCAGCCAACCTGCTCAGAAGTCGAGAGATGCAATCTTAGGCATACTAATCCAACAGCAGATGTAGGCCAGATGTATCTTTATTCATTCACCTTGAAGTGATTCACCATCACTCATGATGATTAAATTCTTTTTTTGAACCGTGATTCTTCATCCCAGGCATCGTCACAACAGTTCGATTTTAACATGTCTGTGAAATGAGAATCAATTCTAAGAGAAAATATCTCGCAGGATGAATGGCGGCATCGCGTTTGCATTTCGATTGAAAGAGTGTTTAGCAAACAGTGCAATCAATTCAAAAGAAGGATTCACACGCGAAGGAAGGAAGGCCTCGCGCAGAGACGCGAGAGACGCAGAGGGGGAAACGATCTCAAGCGTGAAGCGTACCACGACATCACAACTTAAACATGCTATCATGGCACTGGCAAACCAGCAGAAATTCAATGGGAAATGCGGGTAAAAGCAAGTGGTAAGCAGCCACCAGTTTGCCTCACGCAGAAATAATCTTAAGCGCGAAGCGTCCGTGAGGACGAAGTGTATTTGCGGTTCTTCCTCGCTGACGCTTCGCGCTTGACGCTTGGGGAATAATACGCACGTGAATGAAGTGCCCTATTTGAGTTTGGCGTCTACTTATTCGCAGTGCTTGATCTCTGTTGGAATTTAGACTCTATTTGCAAGTCAAATAATGCGCGTCAATTTATAATCCAATCATTTGTAGAATGAGTCGATTCCTCGTAGGAATGCTGAGTTACAGATGACGAACCTGACAGTAAACCAATTCTTCTTGGGAGTGACTTTGTGTCTGAGATATCCGAAGATCGCGGGAAGCTCTTTATCCAATGGATTGATGTTATTGCCCAACCTTTGGTGATAATCAGCGTCATCTTATATCTTGTAGAGGGCGAGTTAAGCTTAAGAAACAATTGGGAGAACAGCTACGATTCTCCGTTAGCATTTTTATATCTAGAACGAGCGATTGCAGCTCTGTTTACTACTGAAATTATTGTTCGCTGGTGGAGAAGTAAATCGAGGTCCGATGAAGGAGCTGGTGCCTCGTATCCATTTAATGTCTGGGGTGCTATCGATTTAATCTGTGTCTTGCCGTTTTGGATTGGGTTTTTTGTGCCCTTTGAAACTTTAGGAATTATTCGGACTTTTCGAATCCTGCGACTTTTAAAATTATTTAGATACAGTAGAAATCTGCAACTCACGGCTCTCAAGTTCTATCGGGCCTACCACAACCTCAAGGGCACACTGTTTGCGCTGGGCGTTGTCTGGCTGTTCTTTGCCGTGGTCACCTTGAATCTTGAGCATCCTGAACAGTCTGAGAAATTTGGCAGTTTACTGGACGGAGCCTGGTTCACAATCGTCACCGCGACAACCGTTGGCTACGGAGATGCCTCGCCGACAAGTGTGTGGGGAAAAGTGTTTGTCGGTTTGATGTTGATTCCCATGGTCAGCACAATGGGGATGGCTTTCGCCGCATTTGCAAATGCAAGTACGACAGTTCAAGAACTCGAAGATGATCCTGAAATCGATCCCATTGAAGAATGGAAAAAAGAGCGAGAGCGAATGAAAAGAAGAAAAGCTGCCAATCGTAATTATCAGATGAAGGAATAAGCGAGAAAGAAACAGACGCGATTGGTCAATGAATTCCGATGTTCTCAAAACGCAATAATGCAATGGCTCTGAAAATGTCATGAAAAAACCAAAGAGCACTTTTTTAGGTTTCATTCGGCGAGAACCATGGCAACGATGTCGTCCGGTTGTGATTGGTGGATGTGCTCGATCTGGGACAACGCTATTATTATCGTTGCTCTCTAGTCATCCACGCATTTATGCAATTCCGGTTGAAACTCAGACGCTTTGCCCAACGGCCTATTATGGAGACTACGATGCCAATGCGGCTCTTGATATTCCGGCTCTAAATGACTATCTTGCAGCCGCAAACATCACGCGGCAAAGTCGTTTATGGTGCGAAAAAACTCCTCGTAACATTCACTTCTTTGAGAGCATTCTGAGTCACTTTGGTAAATCGGTAAAGCTCTTGCAGATTGTGAGAGATGGTCGTGATGTTGTCTGTTCGATGCATCCAGATAATGCCATGCAAAACTGGGTTCAACCGCATCGTTGGGTTCAAGACGTAACCGCTGGTCTGGCCTTCCAAGCTCATGCTCAAGTCTTGACGATTCGGTTTGAAGATCTTATCGTTTGTTTTGAGAAAACAGTCCAAGATATCTGTGATTTCCTCGATATTGATTTAACACATCATCTCAATGAATATCCCAAGTATGCAACTGTTAAGACAAGCAACGCTTGGAATGAACCTGCCCAGCTTCCATCCAGCAGTTCGATTGGCAAGTGGCGAACGAACAAGAAGAACAGTAAAGTGATTGACGAACTGATGGCCAACGAGGATGCTATTCGGCTGCTTCAGCATTACGATTATTTGTAATCATTGACCCTAAAATGTATTGACTTCAGCATGCCTGACTTTACCGTGGTAACTTACTTTACCCCCAATTTTCAGTGCTTCGAATCGGGGCTTCGTGAGGACTGCTTACGCTTCAATTACCCTTTTCATAGTCAAGGACTTGCTGAAAATTATCAGAACGTGATACAAGCATTTGATTATAAAATCTCGTTCATCCACGAAATGGTACAGAGATTTGATCGAGTGCTTTGGCTCGATGTCGAGTGTCGTATCGTTCGGCCTTTACCTGAACAGTGGACCAGTCCACTGATTTCAACTTATGTTTCTGGACGTTCCCAAGGGTTCTCTTCGGGCGTTCTCATGCTGGACAAATCACAGTTAGACTTCATTGAAATGTGGATGAAGTACGCTCCGAAATACCCCGATTACCCTGATGACTTTGTACTTGATTTTCTCGCGATGGTGGCGTCGCTTGATTTTATGACTGTGCCGCTTGAGTTTTATGATCGAGACACAAGCTGTCCAGTTGCTCGTGGGCTCTGGGAAAACGAACACACAATCATTCAGCATCCCACGATTAACCGCTGGCCTGAACCACTGAAATACAGAAAAGCATTTAACGGGAAAGAACGTAAGCGACGTACCGAGATCGCACTGATTTCTCGTCAGCGTAAGGCCTTGTATTACCGGAATTTTTCAGGCGACTTCACAAGTGTCGAGCAGGTCATGCAAACTGGTATGCAGGACGAGTATCATCAATCTGGCTGGGTATTCGACGCGATACAACAACGCTATGCCCCTGAAATGTACTGGCCAGAGCTTGCAGATGATTTTACCGCGAAGCCAAGATCCTTTCAGCAATCTTGGGATAATTTCAATAAGAAGCCCAAAGGCACAGCGTTTCGTGATAGGGCCATTCGAGCAATGCGGCTAGATGCTCAGGACGCGAAAAAGCATGGTCGGGCTAGGGCCATTGATCGAACTGGCCTGCTCGACCGAATTCGAGACTGGTTCAATAGATTTCGGTGATTTCTTGGCCGCTGTAGCCTCTGATGGCCTGCGGCCACACCGACGACGTTCCGAATAAGTTTGATCCCGAAGCAAAGTCAACTCCGGAATCGTCGGCGGTGCTACACGATATTAAAGCATTCGGTACAATGCGTTTTGAAATAAAACCATTCAATCCCTGACAGACAACTTGGGAGATACGATTACGTGAGTGATACTGATGCAAGACCTACGCTACTGATCATTGCAGAACGATTTCCTCCAGACATGGGCGGAGTGGCTCGAAGCGCAGTTCGATCTGCCGCAGCAATTGCCCGACTTGGCTGGGATGTGCATGTGTTGGCTTGGACAAAAACCTTGCCTCCTGGCACTCTTGAAACGATCCACGCTGACTCGCCCGAGTGTACCATTCCAGGCGTTACGTTGCATCGGTTGGGCCTGTTCTCGAATTGGGACTTTTCATTGCAACATTCGTTGAATGTGCTGGAGTGGCTTCATCAGGAATTTCAATTTACCGGAGTGTGGGGCCACTATGTGTATCCTGCTGGATATATGGCCGTGGTGTTCGCCGAGACGGTCGGCATTGCGTCAACGGTCAGCGCCCGAGGTAACGACATTGATCGTTTGATGTTCCCGCCTGGTGATTTTGCGCGGCTCATGTGGACGCTTGATCGGGCTACTGTCATTAGCAGTGTGTCTCTCGATCTCTCAAACAAGATCAAGATGTTATTGGGGAAACCGGTCGAGATTGTGGTACTGCGGAATGTGGTCGACACCCAGGTGTTTAAGCCTTTGGATGATGAAACAAAGTCTGCTGATTTGAAGACGCGTTTAGGCGTGCTTCCAGGGGAATCGGTTCTCGGTTTTTGCGGCGAGTTACGGCATAAAAAAGGGCTTCCGTTTATCCTCTCAGCATTGCAGGAAGTTCGAGAAGCACGTCCTGCCTGCCTTCTCGTCATTGGGGAAGTTCGCCCAAGAGAGAAAGCACAACTGGCCGCATTCGCAGTCGAACAGCCTGAATCTGCTCAGAGAATTCTCGTCAGTGGGCACTTGGAGCAACAAGACGAAGTGGTTCAACACATTGGAATTTGCGATGTGATCTTGCAGCCATCGGTCTGGGACGGACTACCCAACGCGGTTTTAGAGGCGATGGCATGTGGCAAGATCGTTGTGGCCAGCGATGCCGGAGGTATTCCAGAAGTGATTGACCACGGTGTGAATGGGTTCATTATTCCCAAAGCACAATTGCAAAATCTAGGTGTTGCCATTCTGGAGATACTTGATCTTTCGGATAGTCAGCGTGAAAAAATTACCTTGGCTGCTCAAGATCACGTCAAGCAATCATTTCACGAAGGAGTGGAAGCCGAGCGACTTGGCGAGCTACTATCGAGGTTGTCCGAAAAATGAGCTACTGCCGCTAGTCCCTCATACGCTGCAATCAACGCGGCTTTGGCACGGTCCCATGAATAATTTTCCTCTACGTGGGCTCTGGCAGCCAGGCTAAGTCGTTGGCCTTCATTTGGCTCAAGGATTAATCGTAGCATGCCATCTTTCAGAGACTTTGCTGAACCTGGACGAACGAGTAATGCTTGAACCTCGTTTGTGGCTAATTCTCGTACTACTGGCAGGTCACTCGCAATCAAGGGAGTACCGCTTGCCATTGCTTCCAATACTTTGAGTGGACAGCAGCCTTGGACGAGATTTCGATCATTGCGAGTCAGTGGAGCAACGATTACATCTGCTTGATGATGGAGTTCAACCAAGGTCGGTTTATCGACCGGATCTAAAATGTGTACATGATCGTAAACTCCAAGTTCCCAAGCTCGATTCAGCAATTCTTTTTTCTGCCGGGTAGACGCGTGACCTACCATGGTAAGAGTGGCAGGGAAGTCGCGGCGGAGTAAAGCGAGTGACTCCATGGCCACAGTCACACCCTGCCATGCCGACATTGTGCCAGAATAAAGCATTTTCAGCGGACGCTCTTCGCTCAGTGTATCGCGTGAAACTTCCTGGGGTTCCTGATAAGAAAACATCTCAAGATCAACGCCATTAGGAATAACACAAATCCGACTGGCTGCGACGCCTCGTGAAATCAGATGTTCCGCATTGACTTGACTGACCGTAAGAATCAAGTCGGCTGCCTCCAAGCATACTTGTTCTTGATGCCGGAGTTTATGCAGTAGCTCTTCATCTTCGGCAACGCGTGGATAACGATACTTGAGTTCAATCGAGGGCAGACCATTCACCTCGAAGACCAATTGCCGGCAAAAGAGATCCTTTTGGCGAGCTATGGGATAACCTTCGTAAATTGAGCGAAAGTGGACAACCGGTACCACGATATTCGCATCGAAAAAACGTCGACGCCACCAGTTCCATATTTGAGAGCGATAGCTTAGCACACGCTCGAAAAGATGATCGCCTGGCGACAGCAGAGGATGATGGGTCACACCAGTTGCAGACCAGACAGGTGCGTTTGTTTCGTGTTCGGTGCTTATTCTGTTGGCTAGATCAGGTGAAGGAACGACCTCTTTCTCCTGATCGAATCGCTCTAGATTCTCCGAAGGAATCGTGATCAGGTCTACATTGCCGAATCTTTGCCCTAGCGCACTGATAAAAGCCTCGATATGAGTCGCAGCCCCTTTAGGTGAAGGGAAACGATCAAACGATGCATAAACAATGTGAGTTGGTGTCATGAAGTTATTTGTGTACTTGCTAAAGATTCAAGAGTTGTTCGTAAGAAAGTGAGCCTTCTTGCTAGATAATCTAATTAATACCAAAATTAATTAATACCCGCCTGACCTATAGTTTGTCCTATCCCTATTGATTATAAAGTTGCATATAGATTACGATCTAAGTCATTAATGCTACTCATTACCTTTTCGCTAAATACTAAAGTCCGCATAACGCATTACAGTTGAACAAAGTTCAAGCCGAATTTTGCAATCCCATAACAATCGGAGAAAGAGTCGATGGTTGCTCCTTATTCATTGAACGAAAATGTGTTCAAGAAAACACTTCAATACCAATCTAATGCAACGGTAAAATCTGTCCTTAACGATTTTGAGTATTTCCAGCAGTTTGATAAAGAACAAGAGAAGAAATGTCTGACCTGGGGCATGATTTGCGGTGCGGGTGTTGTATTAGCCGTAGCGGGTATTTTGTTATGTTTTAATGAACAGACCTCGTTTGGAATACCAGTCATTGTCGTCGGAGCGGTAGTAGCAATTGCGGCGGGAATAAATTATCAAATCAACAAGCGGCTTGACTTAGAGAACAAACGCTATGAACTAGCATCAGGTGTACTGCAACTTCTTAAAACAGATATGGCGGAAGATTCAACAATCAATGTTGCACTCGATTTCAACCCTCATAATCATAAAGCAAAATTTGTACGAAGTGGAAAAGTAGGCTACTGGAACGCAAAATTCTACCTAGATAAATGGCTGGAGATTCAAGGTAGATTCGTCGATGGCACGAAGTTCTCCCTGACGTTCATTGAGAAACAACAGGATCGACATCGCACAAAAAGATCTGCTAGTGGCAAAACAAAACACAAGTATAAAACGAAGAACGCCAGCGAAGTAATCGTTAGTCTGAAGATCAAAAACAAACGCTATCCGCATCTTGAAAGTCTCATCAACGACTTAAATAAATCGGTCCAACTGCCACCCTGGGTAGAACTAAAGTCTGTCGTAACTGATGGAGATGCACTGACGATTCGATCTGTAACAAAAAACAGTTGGGGCTCTAAGGACAAAGATGGTGTCAATTGGGTCGCATTGAAATTTCTCAGTCTTTACAAGTTGCTGAATGATGCAAAAGTGAAATGAGCACCTTGGATAAACCAATGCACCTTCTTAAGAAAGACTCAAACATGACTGATAATTACATTTCACAGACACCTTTAATGACCTGGAAGACTGGGCTGCTGCTTAGTCTCTGCCTGCTTGCCTGGGGTGGCTGTGGTTCGCCCGATAACCCGACCGATAATGCGACTGTCGAAGGGGTGCCTAACGAAGTAGCAGGAAAGAAGAACAGCTCGCCAGTACAGGTGACAGAGAGCGGTACGAAGTCAAAATCTACAGCCACGGATGCCCAGCCAGCGAAAAGCAGGGGCCTGATTGCGAAGATCAAATTCAAGACATCCAACGGTGACACCGCATTTTCAATCAAACCTCAAGACAACGGGGCAAAATTGGTGTATGCCAACGAAAAGGAAATCGCTCGCTTTGTGCTTGATGGTTCAAAAATGAAAGTCAAAAATGCGGATGATAAAGTCCTGGGGTATATCGTCGCCTATGACGATGGATATTATAAGATCAAGAATGCCGATCAAAGCGTTGATTTGTATAAGTTTCAACCCCAATCAGATGGTGATTGGAAACTGGAAGATGCAGTGGATAAACTCATCTACAAAATCAAGAAGCGATCTTATGGTTTTGAGATAGAGGATGACGCTGAAAAGAGCCTGTTCAAGGCCAAGCTAAAAGAGGGAAAAAGCTCACTGCGCAACGCGGAAGACGTAACGGTCTATTCGACGAAAGATCAAATTCCGATTCTTGCAATCGTTTGCTTAGGGTTTGAAACATTAGACGACACGGATCATCGTCTAGAACTTCAAGCAGCGTTGATGACGATGCTAATCATAGCCGGTCAATAACTTCGAGTAGACAACTCACAGTATTCTGGTAGGAGACGAACAACGATGGCTAAAAACTGGGAACAAGGAATCTGCAACGAAAAGTCGGGGTTCCTGTTTAATCACGATTGCCTGCGCGGTTCAGCGGTTAATTGTAATTCGTGTCAGAAACCCATTTGCGATGAACACGCACACGAGGCAGATGGATTGACCTGCTGTACTTCTTGCGCCAAGAAGATACGTGGAAAGGCCGAACAGCGTTCTGGCTCAAGTCGATCTGGCACACGTCATGGTCGGTCTCATTACCATGACAGCTACCATGCACCCTACTTCTATGGCGGGTACTATTACGGATATGGCTACCATGACAGTTACTATGGCAGAAGTCATCACGATCCGAGCGACTTTACCGAAGCAGACTCCGAAAGCTTGGCAGTCGATTCCGACGAAGACTTTGAGAACGACA
>NVWB01000226.1 GCA_002733575.1 Blastopirellula sp.
GTGACATGTGTTCAATCTTATGGGAGGGTTAATTTGTAGATTCTAAATACGACAGCAAATCTGCCATGGACTGTAAGTTGATCTTTTTCTCAAGACCTTCAGGCATGATCGAAAGACCTGTGCTGCGTAATAGTTCGATGTCGGCGCGAAGTATTGCAGTCGTCTGCTTACCCGTTTGTTGCAAGGTGATGCTTGTGGCAGTTTCTGATGAGATGACACCTGAGTGCGTTTTGCCTGAACTGGTTAACACGAGGTAGTTGAGAAATCGCGGGTCAACTTCTCGGTTAGGATCTAAAATATTGAGCATGATGGTCGCTTTTCCACGTGCTTTTGTGGTGGCCAAGTTCGGGCCTAGTTGATCACCCACGCCTTCAAGTTTATGACAACTGGCGCATGTTTCTCGAAACAGCAGTCGGCCTTTTTCGATGTTGCCCGATAGCTGGAGTGCCGCTTGGTAGCTGGCAACGACATCTTTGCGATTGCTGACACCTGATTGTGAGAGTAGGCGAGTTGTTAGTTTTTTGATCTTAGAATTCGGGTTTTGTTTCATCACCTGTAGCTGGGCAAACGAGACTTCGGCTAAAGGCAGTTTTCCCTGTTCGATCTGTGTTAAGAACTCAATGGTCCAAGCAGAGTTGGAGAGGAGCAAATCGAGTGCTGTTGCACGAATCGCAGGACTCAACTGACTCCATCGCTTTAGAAGGGTCTCTGCCACTTGTGGATCGTCGTATTGATGCAAAGTTTCTAAGACGGCCTGCTGTAAGTTGGGCGGGAATTGGTTGTCTAGCAAGGCAATCAATGAATCACCATCTGTCGAGAAATCACCCAACGATAAAATGCCAACGGCGTTGATTCGTGCGACTAAACTCTTCGAACCATCATTGATTATCTGTCGTGCTTCTTTTAACTGTTTTGTCAGTAACGCACCTGTTTTATGGCCTGAGAGTTGTTTTTTTAGTGCAGGGTTGGTTTTGGTTAAGACAAGTATCAACGACTCCGCCAGCGATTGTTGATCGGCTTCTAATTTCGATATCACACTTAATAGCGTGGCAATTTCGGCCGGGTCATTTTGCTTGGCAATCTGTGCTGTTAATTGATTTAGCATCAAAGTGCCAGAGGCAGAACTTTTTTGTGGGTTGCTGTGCAGCATCTGTTTGACGAGCAATGCCGCACCTTTATTGGTGGAACTCTGGACGGCTATCCGTACCCAAGCGTCATTCACATCACTGATTAAAAGTTCATTCAGAATCGGAGTCTTCCACTGTGTCGGAAACTGACCCAGCGAAAATGCGAGTTGAAATCGAACTCGTGCGTCTTGATCGTGGACCATCGCTTTTAATTGATTTCGAATTGCTAGACTGTCTGAATACTGTTCTGCCAGTTTTATTGCATGACAGCGAACTTGAGAGTTTTTGTCTGTTAATCTTGGAAGCACATCGTTGACGGTTAATGACTTCAAACCTGCAAGAACATGCAGTGCGTGCATTCGCCCGAGTGTAGTTGTTCCAGATTTGGCCATTTTTTGTAGCGTAACCACCGCGTTCAAATCTTGACGTTCAAATAATAAGCGACTTGCCGTCTCACGATGCCAAGCGTTTGGGTGATTTAATAAGCTGACTAGCTCAACTGTTGATTGGCTGAAAATGTCTCCACGGAATTCAAAGGTATAACCCTCTGGTTCAACACGATACAATCGGCCTCGATCTCTACCGCTGGTCAAATCTAAGTGTTGTTTGATCTCTGGCGGTAAACTTTTAGGGTGCTCGATCACTTCTCGATACATGTCCAATATATGCAAACATCCATCTGGTGCATTGGCAAACTGAACTGGGCGAAACCAGATATCGTTTGAGGTCACAAATTCCGACTTCTGATCAATACGACTGGCAATCCACTCAAGCCCATTCGATTTAATTTGTTTGCGATGCACGATGTTACTGCCGACATCACCAATGATAGCGATTCCTCGCATCGATTTTGGGTAGGCGTCTCCACGGTATATCGTGATTCCGGTTGAACCGGTGAAGTAACCGGCTGGCGTTCCGCCACCTTCCACTGGCCCAGGAACTTCTCCAGCAACTCTCAGGCGAGTTCTCACAATACGCCATGGCTCAACATCACTTGTGCGGAAGACGGGTGCCTGACCGCCATCGTCGGCGATACTAATTCTAGGGCCTGGTGGATTGAAATATGGATTACGAGCGATGTAAGCATCGTCATACATCACGGCCTGTGCGTGGTTGCTATTCGAGCAAACAAATTTACGTCCCCAGTCATCAAAGCAAAGTCCATGTTGGGCTCCGCCGCTTTCTGGTCGTAGATCAAGTTTCCGAGGATCAAACGAGAAATCACGACCCCGCAGTTGAACCGGTTTCTCAAATGGATTGTCGGTTCGTTGGATTTCTCCTCCAGAGGAACTGGTGGCACCATGAATTCGGTTATCTAGTCCCCAGCGAAAACTGTTGAGTAACCCTTGTACATTGCCTTTGCCGAAACCGTGTAAAACAGTTTGCTTGACATCTGCTTTTTGATCGTGATTGGTATCCTTGAGATAGATAATCTCAGGTGCCGCGCCAATAAAGATTCCTCCATCAAAGCAGATAATGGCAGTCGGCCAAGACAGTTGATCGGCAAACACCGTGCTGTGGTCAAAAAATCCGTCTTGATTCGTGTCTTCCAGTAAACGGACTCTGCCTAAATTCTCATCGTCTTGTTCCGAGTACCCACGCATCTCAATCACATACAAACGGCCCTGTGCATCAAACGACATGGCAACGGGATCAACCACAATCGGTTCAACGGCAGTTTGCTGTAGATGAAATCCTGGGGCGAATTGAAATGAGGCAAGTGCTTGCTTCGGTTCAAGCACAGGGATTCGTGGTAGTTCGCCTGAGTAATCTTTTTGCTTCGGGTCTGTTTGTTTATTACGTTCAGTGGTTGATGGCGACTGACTGTATAAAACACTTTGCTCTATAAGGCAGATCACTAGGAAGTAGCAGAATAGGGAGCGATATCGATTGAGAATGTTGATCATTCGTATGGCTGTTGAGGAGGAAATGGAGTGGAGGCAGGAAGGATTACCCCTCAATCTATCGCGTAAATGCTGCAAAAGCAATGATTTCTGTCAATTTCGATAAATACGATTAATCAGGCTGAATGTTCATTGGAATTCAATTTTCATGTGGTTTCTGCTTGATTTTGCTCCTTTGATTCGATAGGATCAACATATAAATTAATTTTTTATGATTTTTCATTTGCTACTTCAACTCTCTTCTCTTCTCTTCGCTTATCCTATTCAACTTTTAATCTTATACTTAATTCTTCTATTCCTATATCTATTTTCAATCGGAGCTATTGTATGACTTCTTTCAATCGAGGTAAGAGCCGTCGTGCTTTTACGTTAGTCGAACTTCTGGTGGTGATTGCCATCATTGGGATTTTGATTGCGCTGCTTCTGCCGGCGGTTCAACAAGCAAGAGAATCTGCCAGACGGATTCAATGCACGAATCATTTAAAGCAAATCGGGCTTGCATGGCAAAACCATCACGACACCTACAAGTTTTTCCCAACAGGCGGTTATCACTGGAGTTACCATATTACTTACGACAGAGATTCGCCTGCTATTGGTAAACAGCAAGGTGCAGGTTGGGCTTATCAAATTCTTCCTTTCATGGAGCAACAAAACGTCTATGAAGGTTCTGGTGGAGCTGATAACCTTGCCAAATCTATCATTGCCATGGAAACACCCATTGCTGGTTATTACTGTCCAAGCCGTCGACCTGCTATTGCACACCCTGAAAATAACGATTGGTATCGCTGCAACACGCAAAAACTGACACTCAGTGATAAAAGAAGACATGAATTTGCCCAGACCGATTATGCGGCCAGCAATAGTGATCGAGATGGAGTTTTATCCCGTCCTACAAACTCGGGTTGCAATGGATCGACTCCAACTCAACCAAAAGACAATCATAAACAGTGGGAAATAACAATGTCCGCAATAACCGATGGTACCAGTAATACCTTGATGGTTGGTGAAAAACGCTTGGCCACCCAAAATCTTGGCAAGTATCAAGGCGATGATAACGAAGGCTATACATCGGGTTGGGATCACGATGTACTTCGCTCTACCAGAAGACAACCACTGCCTGATCCAAGGACTGGCAATGGGGCCAATCGATTCGGTTCTTCACATCCTGGAGGATTTAATGCCTTGCTTGTAGATGGTAGCGTTCGTTTCATCCCGTATACGATTGAACTAACCATGTTTGATCGATTAGGCAAGCGTAGCGATGGACAAGTTCTTACGTTGGACTAAGAGTGTCTTTGCTATCTGTCAGTTTCATAGAAAAAGCCTTGAGCAGTTGATGCTCAAGGCTTTTTTATTAGCAATTATTGATCAACGCAACTTTAGAAGTTTAATTGAATGGTCTTCAAGCGAGACTCGGTCTCGGCCATGATTGCATCTTCTGCGGCTTCATCGGGTGCAACATAGGTAACCGAGAACCGTAGAAAGGCACCAGCGTCGTCCCAAGGAACAGTGCAGATGGAATGCTCGGTAATCAAATACTGAGAAGCTTCTTCCGCAGTGGCAAAAGTAGGCCCGCCTTCAACTCCTTGAGGATTCTTTGCGTAGAGGAAATAGGTTCCGCCAGGCATTTCGCACTCAAAACCACAACGTGTAAGCATGTCAACCAGTTTGCGTAATCGTCGTTCGTATTTAATTTTGATCTGTCTCGGAATTTCATCATCGTCTAAAGCGGCGACAGCGGCTTTTTGAATGGCGATAAACTGGCCAGAGTCACAGTTGTCTTTGACATCTGAGAATGCTTGCACCAACAGTGGATTGCCACAAACCCAACCAATCCGCCAGCCGATCATATCAAACCCTTTGGAGAGCGAATGAATTTCTACGCCCACATCTTTGGCACCAGGAATTGATAGGAAGCTAAGAGGTTCGCCTTCAAAAGTCAGCACGGCATGGGCCGCATCTTGAATCACTACGATGTTATTCGCTTTCGCAAATTTCACGACTTTGGCGTAAAACTCTTTGGTAGCAACTTTACCCGTTGGGCTGTTCGGGTAGTTGATCACCAATAGCTTTGCCTTGGCTAAAACATCTGCGGGGATGTTATCCAAGTCAGGGAAGAAATCGTTTTCGGCCAACAATGGAAGTTTGTGGACAGTTCCACCATAATAAAATGTATGTGTGCCAGCCACTGGATAGCCGGGTACGGTCATCAAAGTGACATCACCCGGATTGATAAAGGCAGCAGGCATGATGGCCAAAGCAGTCTTGGAACCAATGCAGTGATTGATCTCTGTCGTGGCATCTAACTCAACACCAAGATGACGCTGCATAAAACGAGCAACCGCTTCTTTGAATTCTACAATCCCATTGTCTGCGTAACCACGGTTCTCTGGATTGCTGATTTCTTCGGCCATGACTTGGCGAACTGCTTCAGGTGCCATTTCGTCGTTTTCGCCAATCCCAAAATCAATCAACAAGCGATCTGGATAATCGGCAAGTGCTTTTCGCTTGGCGCGTTTGATTTTCTCAAACTTGTAGATGTTATCGTCTTTGCCGTAGTTGACTCCGCCAATTCGATCGGCAAACAGTTGTTGAATATAAGGGTCGCTCATTAATTTACTGCCACATACTGTAGATAGGTTCAAAAAACACAGAAAACCGAACCATTCAGGTTACCCAGAGATAATCTCGCCGACAACCATACCAGGTAACAGAATCCGTCTATTTCGACATCACTTGCTGATAAAGATCAACATGGCCTTGAATCATTTGATCGATGGTAAAGTGGTCAAGAATGCGTTGACGGGCATTGGTACCAAATTTGCTACGCAGTTGATCGTCTTCAAGGATTTTATTGGCCAATCTGCCATACTCAGCCCGGTGCCCTACTGGAACGGTAAATCCGGTTTCTTCATGAATCACCAGGTCACGATTACCTGGAATATCACTCACCACCGCAGGCAATCCGGCTGCCATGGCTTCCATCAGAGCGTTGGATTGTCCTTCGTAGCCACTGGCTAACAGAAAACAATCAGTTAGTGGCAACAATTCACGCACATCATCTCGGTGGCCTAAAAAATGAACTCGCGGTCCAACATTCGCCTGTTGTGCGAATCTTTCTAATCGCCATCGCTGTGGGCCTTCTCCAATGATTAACAAGTGCGTATCGTCACGAACTCGTTGCATGATATCCATGGCCCAAATGATATCTTTCATGTTTTTTTGTGGCCATAAGCGGCCTACAGTACAAAGCAACCGAGAATCTAGCGGAAGACCTAATTCCTCAAGTAATGCCTTTTTACGCACTGAGAGAACATCTGGTGAAGGAAGTTCTGGTGCTTCAATTCCGTTTGGGATCACCACAAATTTATTCGCATCACGTTTTTTGTGAACATAGAAATCTTGGATACCAGAACTATTGACGGCGATTTTATCCGTGCTTCGATCTAAATAGCGATCAATGAACAGTTCGTAACCTGCTTTCCAAGGGTCTACACAGCGTTCGCCACAAATAATATGTGGCACTTTGGCTGCCAGTGCTGCTTTTCTTCCGTAGCTGTTGGCGGCGAATAACCAGGTATGGACAATATCAGGCTTCAGTTGCTGAATGAATTTTCGCAGTCGCCAATACGCAAATGGGTCGGCTTTCCAAGATTTGCCAATCACGGTGACTGGTATACCAGCTTCGCGTAACACATCCTCATACGGACCTGATCTTGTCAACGCACAAACGTGTACTTCAAACTGATCTTTAGGCAGCCGCGATGCCAATAGGGCCAACTGTTTTTCGGCACCACTTTGGTCAAGAGTCGGGATGATCAATAATATTTTAATCATAGAATTCAATTAGAGAGAGGATCTGGTTTTGCTAAACGACCCTGCGTCGCTCCTTCTCTAATGAGTCCCAGAGGAACTGAATCGCCCTTTCAGCCATGATATTGTAGTACGGAAATCCGTGTCCGCCGCCCTTTGTTTCCAATTCGCACTCGTGTGGAACACCTAAAGAATAGAGTTTCATACGCAGCCGGTCAGCACTGTCCCACCAGTCGGTGTCTTCAGGACAACAGCAAAAAAATTGGTTGCGGGGCCAATTCAATGGGTGAATGTGCAATGTGGCCGAATCTTGCCGAGCTTGTTCAGGCGAATCATACATTTGCCACAACGGACTGTCTTCCTGCTGTCGCATCCAATTTTGATAATCAATCGCTGGACTAATACCTGCGACAACAGGGAAAGTATCAGGAAACTTATACGACAAGCGTAACGCACCTTGCCCGCCCATTGATGTGCCCAATAGTGCAATCTTGGGAGCTGTTACTTGAAATTCCCGTTCAATGTAAGGAACGACTTGCTGCATCACATAGTCTTGTGCAGAAATTGCTGGGTCAAATTCAGCACAAATACGGTCCGTCCACCAGCTTCGACGAGTTAGCGGAGCAATCACCGGTAAGCCAAATTTCTCTAGTTGCTCGATAAACTCTGGTTTGTCATGTAGTTTGCCTTGATGCACGCCATGCAGATAGATAAGAACATATCCATGTTCATTTCGTTTCAGAGGCTCAAATCGGTGGGCAGTGTGATCTCCTATTGTCACATCGGTCCAATTGCCTATATCGTCGTTCACTTGAAATCCTGATTATTTTGAAGAAAGAATAGACTTTCTTCCTTGGAATCGTACTGCTGGTGTTTTACGATTATCACAAGATTTTCGTTGGAAGGAAACGGGGATCAAGTCGCTAGAGTCGTAGTTCTTCTATTTTTTATTCAAGGGGCGTTAAACATTGTGCTCAAAAGATTTAGAATAAGTCACTTTGCCACCCGATTATGTCAACTCAAGTCGCTTTTATCAGAAACGATAATTCCTAGTGCGAACATTAATTACTGAAAAAGAACTAAACGCTGGCGTGAATCGCCTAGCCGCTGAAATTAATGCCGAGTATGGCCAGCGTCCACTCACCGTCCTCGGTGTTTTGACCGGTTCGGTAGTATTATTGGCCGATTTAATTCGGAAGCTAAATATGCCACTGCGCGTTGGAGTATTGCAGGCTCGTAGCTACCAAGGTGCAACCACGACGCCTGGTTCACTGCATATCGATGCGGATATGATGCCCGATATTCATGATCGAGATGTATTGATCGTGGATGATATCTTTGACACCGGTCGCACGCTGCTTGGCGTCTTGAATCATTTAGATTCTCTGAAACCGAAATCTGTGAAAACCTTGGTGCTTTTGAATAAACAAGGACGCAAAGAAGTTGAAGTCGAGCCTGACTTTTATGGATTTTCGATTCCCGATCAGTTTGTTGTCGGTTATGGATTAGACTACCAAGATCATTATCGTAATTTGCCGTTTGTTGCTGCGTTAGAGCCTAAAGAGATTGATCAGTTGTTGTCATGAACCCATTACGCCTGGCACTTGTCACGAGAAGATACTGGCCCCTGGTCGGCGGTGCCGAGATGGTGATGGCCAATCTGGCTTCTCAATTTGCAAAAGAGCAAGCCCATGTACAAATTGTTACCGCACAATGGCATCGAACTTGGCCGCAACAGGTGGTTCATCGTGAAGTCTACGTTGAGCGATTACCGAATCCACCGCTGCGTGGCTGGGGCACATTTCGGTATATGATGTCGCTGGGTCGCTGGTTGCGCAAAAATCATACAGAGCTGGATGCGGTTTATGTTTCGATGTTGAAACATAGTGCGTACATCACAGTTCAACAATTGAAAGAGACCAATGTACCAGTGATCTTACGTGCCGAAGGCGCCGGTAAAACGGGCGATTGTGTATGGCAGCAGGAAGCCAACTTCGGTTCGCGAATTCGCACAATATGCCAGCAAGCGGATGCCGTTGTTGCGCCGAGTGAAAAGATCTGGCAAGAATTACTCGAATCAGGCTATGATCCAAATAAAATTCATTTCATCCCCAATGGAGTCGCTATTTCTGAACCACGTTCTCCAAAGCGCTGTGAAGCCGCTAGGCAAGCATTGGCCAATGTGAACCCTAGTTTAAAGTTGAAAGAGAATTCCCCTGTCGCGGTATTCACTGGCCGTTTACATGCAGGCAAGGGGCTGCTGTGTGCGATCAATGCCTGGGCAATCGTGGTCAAGCAATTCCCCAATGCCAAGTTTTGGATTATCGGAGAAGGCCCTCAGGAAGATAAACTACGAAAACGAATTAATCACTTGAACTTACATGGCAGGGTGGTCATGCCTGGCGTTTTTGACAACGTAGAAGATCTACTGCACGCGGCTGATTTATTTATCTTGCCATCGCATGAAGAAGGAATGTCTATCTCCTTGCTAGAAGCCATGGCCACTGGATTGGCGGTAGTTGCGTCAGATATTACCGGTAACCAAAAACTGGTGGCTCATGATCAATCGGGGATGTTGTTTCCGGTTGATGATCACCAGGATCTAGCGGCTTCAGTATTGAAGATTATTTCAGATCAAAAATACGCAACAAGTCTCGGCAACTCGGCCAGAGAACTGGTAGAACAAAGATTCAGCCTTGCCGAGTCTACACAGCAGCACGAAGAACTCTTCCGCCAATTAATCACGCAGAAACAACAAGATCAGTAAGCATTGATAAAATGCTCGTAACTATTTTACGTAAGTTGTTTGCCAAAAACTATGCTAATATTTCTTTGACAACCCGGGCATCTTGTTCGGTCACTAGAAACTGAGGTTGATTGTTGCGTAAGTAGTGAAGTCGTTTGATGTCGAGCCCAAACAGGTGGCAAAGTGTGGCATGGAAATCATTATGGCTCACAGGGTTCTCTACTGCCTTATGTCCAAACTCATCGGTGTTACCAAAGGTCATTCCCCCTTGGATGCCACCGCCGGCAAGCCACATGCTAAAGCCGTAGGTATTGTGATCTCTGCCGACTTTTGCTTCGCCAGTATCGTTTTGGATTACCGGCAATCGGCCCATCTCACCGCCCCACTGTACAAGAGTGCTATCCAGCAAGCCGCGACGTTTTAAATCTTTTACCAAGGCAGCACTAGGCTGATCTACTTTTTTACAAGAATCAGGAAGTTTCTTACGGATACTGCCATGATGATCCCAAAACTGATTTTGGGTGAATACCTGAACAAACCGAACTCCACGTTCAACCAATCTGCGAGCAATCAGGCATCGCGTGCCATAATCGCGTGTCGCAGCGTCTTCCAGGCCATACATCTTTTTGGTTTCTTGAGTCTCTTGCGACAGATCAAGTGCCTCTTTGGCCGAGGTTTGCATCTTGCCCGCAAGTTCATAACTTGCAATCCTTGCCTGAAGATCAAGCTCTCCGGGATGATCTTTCAAGTGGTTCTGATTCAGACTATTCAACAGTGAAAGATATCGCTGCTGGGCTTCACCGCGAATATGGGATGGTGCGTCGAGATTTAAAATTCTCGGTTCCTGTGGGCGAACGACCGTCCCTTGATACAGCGAAGGCAACCAACCATTCGACCAGTTTTCAACCCCGAGAACCGGCAACTGACCTGGATCAATCAACGCCATATAAGCGGGCAGATTCTGGTTTTCAGAACCGAGTGCATACGTGAGCCAACTGCCTAAACCTGGGCGTCCTGCAATGGTTTTGCCGGTGTTAAATGCACGGATCGATTGACCATGATTGTTGACATCGGTATGCATCGAACGGATTAAACAAATGTCATCCACGATAGAGCTGGTATGCGGCAATAACTCGGATAGTTCTGTACCACACTCGCCTTGAGGCGAAAACTTCCAAGGACTTGCCAGTACTTTTGCACTGGCCTGTGCTGCGTTGTCGTATTTCAGTTCGCCAGGATATTTTTTGCCATCGTATTTTTCCATATCCGGCTTGGGATCAAATAAATCAATATGGCTAGGGCCGCCCTGCATCCACAGTGAGATCATCGAAGTCGCTTTTGCCTCAAAGGCAGGCTCCTTCGGTTTTAAATTGTGTACGACTCGCTCTAGCTCGGGTTTGATCTCTTCACCCAACGAGATATCTTTATTCAGCAACCATGCAAGAGCGACAGAGCTCAGGCTTAGTGAACTATTCGATAAGAAATGTCGTCGCGACGATTGTGCGGAATCATGAAGGTTCATGAATGTGTTTTCCAATTGATATGAATTTATCAGTCAACGTATAAAAAGGCATTGGCACTAAAGAGTGCTTGGCAAAAACTAGCGAGGCCCTGGGTTTCTGGATCAGGTATTTTCGGTGTGTTTTTGTCTTTTGAAGTTTCTGGAGCATTCGTGCGGAAATACTCCGTTTGGACTTGCACATAAGCAATTGCTTCATCGATCTGCGATTGCTCTGGTTCTGTTCCAAAGCTCAGTTGCCAAGCATAGATTATCTGCTGAACCAGAGTTTCTTCTTTCAGTTCGTCTCTGACTCGCTGTGCCACATTCTGAGCATGGGCCATAATGAAATCACTGTTCATCAGCATCAATGATTGGGGAGCGACCGTGGAAGTTGCACGCACTTCACAGTTGGGTTCCATCATCGGCAGATCAAAAGTTGAAAGCACAGCCAGAGGTCGCGTGCGACGCGCTTGCACGTAAATGCTTCGACGAAACTCCTCGCCGTTCATCGCAATCACGGTACCTGGTCTGCCTGCATTGAGATTTTCTTGGCCAATGACCCATTGTCCTACGCGATCCGCCATAACAGGAACAGGCTCTCCAAACTGTTTTTCGTTCAGCTTGCCAGCAATGGCCAAGATTGAATCTCGAATCGCTTCGGCTTCTAGACGAATAATCGGCTTGCCCCATAGCAGGCGGTTATCGGGATCAATCTGATTTGTGAGATCGGTGCGTGTGTTGCCTTGTCGATAAGCGGATGAGGTCATAATTAACTTGTGTAGGCGCTTGAGTTGCCAGCCATGCTGCATGAAATCATTGGCAAGCCAATCGAGTAGTTCAGGGTGCGAAGGTCGTGCGCCTAATGTTCCAAAGTCACTAGGCGTCTCCACAAGTCCTCGGCCGAAGTGATGCAACCAGAAGCGATTGACTAGAACCCGGGCCAGTAATGGATGCGTTCCATCGGTCAGTTTTTTAGAATACGCCAGTCGTCTTCCGGTGGTGGGAAGATCTGGGTCGTTTTCTAAAATGGTGGTTGTGTCATTGGAATCTAGGATGGACAGCCCTGCTGGTTTGAGATCCTGCTTCGGTTGTTCGTGGTCTCCACGATGCAAGAGAAACGTTTGAGGAATGTCGCCAGGCACTTCTGTCATGGCTCGTACAAATTCTTCCTTCGGTTTCTTAGCACGCACGGTTGTTGCTTGATCGGCCATCATCTTGAGTTGATCCGATAATTTTTTATCATACAAATAAAGTGAACTGGCACTTACATTTGTGCTTGGATTTTCTTTAAGTAGCTTTATTTGTTCAGGTGTTCGCTCTTTGACAGCCGTGTCGCGAGCCTTTGTGATTGATTCATGCAATTCTTCAGGGAGTTTGGCCAGCTCTAATTCAAACACTTGTTGAATGAATTCTTTTTCTTTGACTGAACGATCCGCCTCAATTATTTTGGCTTCCACTTCGATCTGTTTGGATGTTTCGCGGTCGGCATCGGTATAGAGAGAAATCAATCGAGCCGAAGGGGCTCGCCATTGTTTCCAATCATAGGCTGGTTCAAAGATCGCGCGTAGCCGATAGTAATCGGCCTGGCTAATCGGATCATATCGATGATCGTGACATTGCGCGCAACTGACTGTCATGCCCAATAAAGAGGAGGAAACAATCTTCACTGTGTCGGCCAACACTTGGTTGCTCACGGCTGCCTTGTCAATTCCAGAACTGCCTGTACCATCGGCCGCCATACGCAGAAAGCCTGTCGCTACTAGTTTCTCGATTTGTGCGGCGGTCAGGTTCTTATGAGGCAAATCCACCATTTCATCGCCAGCAAGTTGTTCACGAATGAACTGATCAAACGGCTTATCAGTATTAATCGAGCGAATGACATAGTCTCGATATTTATAAGCGTACTTACGTTCGACATCCGATTCGTTGAAGCCCTCGCTGTCAGAGTAGCCAGCGACATCAAGCCAATGTCGTCCCCAGCGTTCTCCATATCGAGGCGAAGCCAACAGACGATCAAGCAAGCGTTCGTAGGCTTCAGGCGATTCGTCCGCAACAAACGCCTCGATCTCTTTAGGCGTCGGTGGCAGGCCAGTCAAGTCAAAGGTTGCTCGACGAATTAATGTCGTTTTGTTTGCCTCTGTGGAAAACCGGAGACCCTGCTTTTCCAAACTCGCAAGCACAAAAGCATCGATGGGTGTTCGTATGCGATCCTGATTTTCAACCAGCGGGGGCTTCGTTTTATGGATCGGTTGAAAGGCCCAGAAGTTTTGTTCTTCCAACGTAAACAAAGGGACATCGTCAATTTGTGCCGGTTCTTCTCTGGCGGTTTTGGCACCTTGGTCTATCCACGAGGCGATCAATGCCAATTGCTTTTTAGTCACCTTTTTTTTGCCTGGGGGCATGTCGTTATCAGCGATTCGTTCAAACAACAGGCTCTCTTGATGGTTCGTGGGCACCAGAGCAGGTCCAGATTCTCCGCCTTCGAGAGCAAAGCGTTTTAATCGGAGATCCAATTCACCTTCTCGTTCATTTCCTTCGCCATGGCATAAAAAGCAGTGTTCTTTGAAGATGGGTCGAATATCTCGCTCGAAAGTCAGGCTCCCCTTCTGCTCTTTAGCGAATGCGTTAGCGCAGAGGATGAGTATTAGTAAAGGCGCATATTTAACGGAGGATATCACTGTGCAACGCTTTCAACAATGATTAGGAGGTGGGGAAGGGCAGGGGCCGGAGGAACGAATCGCATGCAAAAATGCAGCATTCGTATCACTCTAGTATAGAGCTGATCGGTTTTAACTGCAACTTTGAATTTAAAACTGATTAATTAAGGGAGTTTAGCTAATAGTTCGTGCCGTTCCATCTCTAAAGGGAAGTCGGCGTAGGCTCGCAAGCTGGTAATTTGCGATGAAAGTACACGCACCTTGGCCGTATTGCCTGTTGCTGCACGTTGATTGCGTGACTCTTCGATATCCAAACGCTTGTTTGCTCTGGCTAAATTGTTTTTTTGATCATTAATTGTGCCCAGGTCTCGCTGTAATTTTCTTTGGCCTGAAAGTCGATCATTGCGAATTGCGGTACGCACAAAAGTAAGGCGATTGCCTTCCGACAGAATTAACTGAAGATCTCTTTCATGTTCCGAAAGAATTCGGCTGAGCCTGGCATAGGCCCGTTGCAGTTGATCACGTTCTCGCCGATTTTCTTCCTCTTCAATCTCTTCTGAAAGTATATTAAGTTCGGTAATCAATATCCGAATTTCACGACGAACTACCGCTAGCCGAGCTTCGAGGGTCGTAATACTTCGGGTTAAAGGGGCCTCTTGGAGGTCTAATGTCTGAGCTTGAGCTGTCCATTCACTGCTGAGTCGAGTTCGCTTCTCTTCAAGCTCTTGCTCTTGTATTGCGTTTTGTCTTTTGCGTAGATCAATTTCTTTCTGTTTGTCAATTTTTGCGAGTTCTTGTTCTTGCTTGGCTTTCTCTTTTTCTTTCACGCCTGATTCGGCACTTGTTTTGTAGAGCATCGTTACCTCTTGAAAGTTTGTCTCAAACTCTGTGGCACGTACTCCAGGCAAGCGTTTTATTAGTTTATCTTTCACTGATTTTAATAGTGGTTTTGAGACCTCGTTCATTACGGGGCCTTCTAGAAAAGCCAACAATCTTCCGAGGAACCGGATTTCTTTCAGAACTTCCTCCTCGTCATCGCCTTGAAGTTCCGTCGGAGGAATTTGCTTTATCATTTTGTCTAAGAACAGCAGAGAGGCATTGTATTCTTTCTTTAATAGATGAATCCAAATCAAACTCCGCCATGCTTTCAGATTCTGAGGTTCAGTTTTAGTCTTCTGTTGCAGGAGATTGGCTACATCATCATATTGATGATGTTTTAGCAATGCCAAGCAATAGGAGTAGTTGACATCCGAATTAGTGCGAGAAGTAGCCTGTAAGTTGCTGTAAGTCGATTGAGCCGACTTAAGACCGACTGGGCCAACTTTCCATCCATCGGTCAATATCGATTGAATTGCACTATCTGCTGCAGGGTCATTCGCAGCATGGGCACTGGAAAAACTTGCCACAAGTAGAATTAAGGCAAACAAAGCTAAACCAGGGAATCTGGCTGAATAAATAGTGCAATTACACATGTCAGAACTTTTTCCAAGAATAAAAAATGTGAGCCCTCGATAATATCTTAGTGACATCGTGCAGATTTCGCAACAAATGTTTTTATTGCAGTTGTTTTTTTGCATTGTGGATGACTATTCGTAATGACATCTTCGTTTAAAACATTTACAATAAGAGTCCACGTATCGATGTAAATTACGCAACCTGGTTCTTTTAACGTCTGGTTTGCCCACCGGGACACTCATTCCTTTACCAGACACTTTGGAGATACTTTCTAGTGATTCGCTTGATCTCTTACTGTGCATTGCTGATTCTTCTTTGCTTAACCTCATTTCATAATGTGAGTGCAGAAGAATCGAAATCGACTTCTGACTCTCTGAATTCAAAAGAATCAGAGATCGCATCAGACTCTGAAGCCACAATGGACGAAACACTGGTTGAGCGTCTCTTCCGTGAATCTTCGCCAGCAGTGGTAGTGATCACAGTGGAAGGACGTGATGGCAAACAAAGCGGCATCGGCACCGGTTTCTTTATTCGTAGCGATGGCTTGGTGGCTACCAACTTACATGTAATTGGCCAATCACGCCCGATCAAAGTACATCTGTCTGATGGGAAAATTCTTGAAGTCGAATCAGTGTTCGCTTCTGACAGTACCATGGACTTGGCCATTCTTAAAGTCAAAGCGAAAGATACGCCTGCACTAACAATAGGTGACTCAAGCAGCACCACCAAAGGCGAACCGATTGTAGTGATCGGCAACCCACGCGGGTTGAAGCATAGTGTGGTCTCCGGCGTTCTCTCTGGAACACGCACAATTGCTTCCCGAGAAATGTTGCAACTTGCGATTCCCATTGAACCAGGCAACAGCGGCGGCCCTGTCATCAATGCCGAAGGCGAAGTGATTGGCATCGTAACGATGAAGTCAACTGTGACCGATAATCTAGGGTTTGCCGTGACCATCAATGACTTGAAGCCGCTCTTGAAATCACCCAACACAGTGCCGATGTCGCGCTGGTTGACAATCGGCTCTCTGAACCCTAGCCGTTGGGAAACTTTGTTTGGAGCGTCTTGGAAACAAAGGGCCGGGCAAATTCAAGTGCAGCAGGCCGGCAGTGGATTCGGCGGGCGATCTCTTTGCTTAGCGACAGAGACGCTCGAAGACGAGATCTAAGAAGTCGCGGTTCAGGTCAATATAAATGAGAAGGATGGAGCCGCAGGGCTCGCGTTTATGTCAGATGGTGATCAGCGTCACTTCGGATTTTATCCTTCGTCAGGCGGCATTCGCATCACTCGCTTCGATGGCCCTTCGGTCTACCAATGGAACGTGTTGAAAGAGTTGAAGCATGAAACCCTCGATTTTGATGACTGGAATGAACTCCGCGTTCGGATTGAACCAGAGAAGTTTCAATGTTACCTGAACAATCATCTCGTCTATGAAGCGAAATACGACCCGAAGAAGTACTCGCCACAAGGCAAGTTTGGCCTGGTGAAGTTTCGTCATACCAGCGCAAAGTTTCGACGATTTGAATATGGCACAGAAATTTCCTCAACAAGTATTGACCCAAAAAAGAAGAGTAAAATCCTGGCGTTGATTGATAATTTGCCAGAGCGTGCCAATGTCAACGACAACGATATCGAAACGCTATCGGAATCTGCTGATATTGTTTCTAAAATCTTGAAAGAGAAAATTGAATTGCTTGAAAAGCAATCGAAAGATCTCACCAGACTTCGTTCAGAGATCAGAACAAAAGCTACCGTTCTGCGATTCAGACATGAGCTAGATCAACCCGATGAATCGATTGATCTGTTGGCACTTACATTATTGTTGGCTCAACTCGATAACCCTGATTTATCGATTGAACCTTATTTAGATCAAGTCGATGGGATGGTCGAAGACATAAAAAGCTCTTTCGATGAAAAAATTAAAGACCAGCAGAAATTGGAAAAACTTATTAGTTACCTGTTCCAAGAAAATGGGTTCCACGGCAGTCGAAGTGAGTATTATCACAAGGCCAACAGTTATATGAGCCGTGTTCTGGAAGATCGCGAAGGATTGCCGGTGACCTTGAGCGTATTGTTCATGGCTCTGGGAGAACGATTGGGACTCAACATCGAAGGCATAGGACTGCCAGGCCATTTCATCGTTCGATATCAACCCACAAAAGGTACACCTCAACTGATCGATGTGTTTGAACAAGGTCAATTTCTGAGTCGAAAGGAAGCAGAAGAAGTTGTTGCCGCTCATTCCAATGTTCAGTTGACGGACGAGTACTTGGAAGCAGTCACCAAAAAAGCCATTTTAGAGCGAATGCTCATGAATTTGATCGGGGTCACTCAGCAGAAAAAAGATATTGAGGCTTTGCTGCCTTACTATGAAGTGTTGATCACCATTGATCCCCAATCGTCCCAGTATCGGGGCATGTACAGCTTATTACTTCACGAATCGGGTCGCACCGCGGCAGCCATTACCCAACTAGAGCTTCTAGAAAAAAACAACGGCGACGAAGTAGGCGAAGCACGAATTCAGCAAATGCGTGAGTTTTTCAATCAAGCGAATTAAACAACCATTCGGTTACGCTTCAAACATTCACCCCCAACTTCTCTCCCTATTATCTTCATGAAAATAGCAATCACAGGTGGCACCGGTTTTGTTGGCCGCTATCTAATCCAACAATCGGCTCAGGCAAATCACAGCCTCAAATGTTGGTACAGATCCGACAATACCCCGGCTCAATTTAAAGAATACGAAGATCAAATTGACTGGATTCCAGGCAACCTAGATAATCATGCCAGCATGATCGATTTACTCGATGGCTGCGATGCGGTGATTCATAGCGCCGTCTGGCGACCAGGCACTAAGTTTCAAGGCGATGAAGGGAACTTGATCACCTACTCGATGATCAATGTCGTGGGAACTCTCGCTCTGATTGAAGCCGCTCGGACAACTGGCGTTCGCCGATTTGTGTTTCTTTCCTCTGCCGCAGTACATGATCGAATACTCGATGACAGAGCTCTTGACGAGAAACACCCGCTTTGGGCACACAGCCACTACGGAGCGTATAAAGCCGCGGTCGAAAAATTTGTCCACAGCCTCGGCTACGGCCATGGGTACGAAATCTGTTCTTTACGTCCTACCAATGTGTATGGTGTGGCGAATCCCACAGCGAAAAGCAAATGGTATGACTTAGTCAAAAAAGTTGTGCTAGGTGAACCCGTGGAAGTTACCAAAGGCGGCAAGCAAGTCCACGTGCAAGATGTGGCAAATGCGGCGCTAATGTTGTTAGAGGCCGACAACATCACAGGCGAAGCCTACAACTGCTACGACCAATATATTTCTGAGTTCGATGTGGCCCACCTGGCCAAAAAGATATCTGGTAGCAGCAGCCAAATTATTGGTGAACAAACCACCGCAAAAAATCAGATTGACACCAGTAAAATCAAAGCACTCGGAATGAACTTTGGTGGGAGCGAGATTTTACAAGCAACCATTGAACAATTGGTCGAAGAGATTCAACGATCTTGAGGCTGAATCACATCTAAATCAACGAGAAGCTGCAAAGCCAATAAAGCCGATGAATAACAGCCCGCCCCAGAGCAACATAAATATCGTCCCCATAACAATTCCCACCCAAGCATGTGCGGTCCCTTTAACGTGAGGGTTCTTTGCTTTCTTCTGCAATCCCATCACGCCCAATATGATGGCCGGAACCGCCAAGAAAAACCCAATGAAAGGAATGATTGAAAACACGCCCAAGTAATAAGAGATCAAAGCCGGTACGTTTTTATAAGGAATCAATCCACCAGTGGCATCGCCTGTTTCGGATGACTGCGAAGTAGCAGAAGCTGATGCTTGAGGTGATTCAAACGGGTTTTGTTGATCATCGTTCATGGTGTGATTTCGTGTTGAAGGGAATTGAAGTTTTTGAAGTAGGGCATTGTACTAGAAGCGTAATTATTTAGTAATTACTGTGACATCAGCTTTTTTCCAGGTATGAAATTTATCATCCAGCGGCTTCACCCAAACATTTCGGAATCGCACGGGGCTATCGTGATCTTGCAGAAACAGAGGCCCGGTCATCGTCTGCTTTTGATGCTTCCAAATTTCTTTCAGGTATTCGGTAGTACCATAACGAAACGGATGATACGACGAACGTGGTTCGCCCAGTCGCGTATCTTCCTGCACTAGTTTACCGTTGAGCCATGCTGTGATGTGCCCTTCTTCAATGATTTTCTCGTTTCCATCTCTGCGAGGTGCCCGGTAGCGGACATCATAAACCTGCCACTTTCCCGGTTCAAGTGCGGCATTGACCAAAGGGTTCGCAAAACCATAAACGGCCCCCATGTCGTTCTTGCCTGGTTTGTCTTTGTCGTGCGAGTTGATGATTTGTAATTCATAATTGCCATGAATATACAGCCCGCTATTGCCTGCCCCTTTTTCAGGTAACATAAATTCCACATGAATATCGGCATCACGAAAATGCAAACGTGAAACCAAGTGATTCGTACGCCCCGAACCGCGAGTTGATACAAGTGTACCCTCTTCCTCAGGCCAATTGACTTTGCCGCCTGCCATCGAAAGAAACTGGTTTAACCCCTTGCCATCGTAAAGCACGACCGCATCTTTAGGAGCAGCCACCGGAATCTTCTGTTGATTCGGCGCAAATGTCTCGGCCTTGGCGTGTGAGATATCTTGTGAATAGATCAATACGAGAATTGTTGATAGGAAGATTAATGTAAAATTTGTTGAGATATGCATGATGATAATCTGATCTGTTCAGGAAAGTCTGGGCTGTGGTAATAAATACTATAACTTGAGGTAGAAGCGTGCTGCAATAGATTACTTGACTGTGACTCTTACCTACGATAAT
>NVWB01000227.1 GCA_002733575.1 Blastopirellula sp.
TTTGAAGGACTTGATGATAAACGAAAATTAACTTGGTTATTGTAGATGTGTTTAATGATGATTGAGACTCGATAAACAGATGGATGGCGGCAATGCGTTTGTATTTCGATTGAATGGCTGGGTCGTGGGCGTTACAATCGATTGGAGATTATCTTGGTGTAGACCATCGATTCTATTTTGCTGAGCAAATATATAAATTAAAATATGTCCAACATAAAATACCTTCTTATCGTGCTCAACCTGTGCTGTATTATTAATTTGCACGCGCAGCAGATTGCTCCGAAAGCACGCCCTAATGTGCTGCTCATAGTGGCAGATGACATGAACTGGGATAGCCCTGAATGCTTTGGCGGTAAGACCCAAGGGCTAACTCCGAATATTGATAAATTGGCAGGCGAGGGAATGCGTTTCTGGCATGCCTATGTAAATATTTCTATCTGTACGCCATCACGCAGTGTGATCTTGTCTGGTCAATATCCTCAGAATAATGGTGCTGAAGGCTTTCAGCGCATTAAATCTGAAACACCGACATTGCCGGCGCTATTGAATAAAAGAGGGTATCTCTGTGGTATCGTTGGCAAACCATTGCGACAGCAGGAGCTCTTTCGCTGGTCGGTTACCTATCGCTGGCAAGGGACTGGTGATGAAGGTCTCTGGGGACGCGATCCAGCAGTCTATCGCAAGTTTGCAAAGGATTTCTTTGCGATGGCCAAAACCTCGAAGCAACCCTTTTTCCTGATGGCGAACTCACACGACCCGCATTCACCATTTGGTGGCGGTAAAGCAACAAAGAAGTATCAGGAGCGGGTTGCGGCATCAAAAACTTTTACCGCTCAAGAAGTGGTCTTGCCGCCATTACTATCAGAACTGCCGGCCCTAAAAGAGTCGTATGCAGACTACTGTACTTCGGTCCGACGCTTCGATGATATGGTTGGCGCAGTGCTGGATGAATTACAACAATCTGGGTTTGCTGAAAATACGATTGTCGTCTTTATGTCTGATCATGGAATGCCCTTTCCTGGAGCTAAATTTAATTGCTATGTCGATAGCCTGCGGACACCATTAATCATTAAATGGCCAAGTAAAATTAAAGCGAATGTAATTGATAAAACACATATGATATCTGCCATTGATCTACAACCGACCATTCTGGATATGCTCGGCCTGAGCGCAGCGGGTACTGAAGATGGGCGTTCATTCTGGCCACTTCTGCAAGGTCAGAATCAAGCTGATCGCGCGGCAATTTTCGGGCAATTCTATCACATTCATGGTGCGGATGCGTTGCCCATGCGTTCAGTAATTACCCAAAAAGGTTGTTATGTTTTTAATCCATGGTCGGATGGTAAACGCCAATTCAACCGTCTTGGTGGCGCTATGAAAGCCATGCAAGAAGCCGAAAAAGATGATCCTGAAATGGCCAAATACATTCAACACATGCTCTATCGGTCGGTTGAAGAATACTTTGATTTGACGACTGACCCCAATTGCAGAAAAAACCTGATTGCTGAGGATCTGAGTGATGGACAAAAGATAGAATTGGAATCCCTTCGCAGTAAATTGCGGGAATGGATGGTTCAAATTGAAGACCCAGCCTTGATGGCCTATGACAGCAAGACAACAGAAGCTCTGGAAACCTTCATACAAAACTATCGCGATGCCGCAGCAAAAGATGTACAAGCCCTGAAAGAATACGAAAAGGAACAGGGATATCGATTTTAAGAAGTGATGTAGAGTGAATGAGATTACTTGAGAAAGGTTTTGATTTTGTCAGTGTTACCCATCGGTAGGAGAAAAGGTTCTATGAAACAGACGACCAAATTAATGGCATGGTTCTTCCAATCGGCACTCTTCTGGTTGGTGTGCATTTCATCGTCGTTGCAAGCTGAAGAAGTTGTGTTTGACGGAAATGCACTTTCCAAATTCGGCACCAAGACGTACAAGGTGACGTGGATTGACCGGGGCCCTATCGTTCCCGTCGAGCACGAACGTGGCACGATGACTTTCTCGGCGATTGTAACCAAGGACATGATCTCACTTAAGAACGTAACCCGGATGTATTTGCCCGATGGAAAGCGGTTTATTAAGTACGATACAAATTGCTCATGCTCAGCAGATGGCAAATTATCGCTTCAAAAGATCGATACAAAAGTCGCTCGGAGTGATGATATTGTCTTGCACTCATCACAGACACTGGTTGAGCAAGATAAAATTTCGCACAAGTATCATTCCGATGGCAAGGATACCGTCATACAAGAGGAATGGGTCAAGGGTACTCTCATAGACATAGCAGTATTTTTCTTGATCCCACAACTCTCTCAGAAGAAGGACGAGAGCGTCACTATTGAAAACGTAATGATTAGCCCTAACACATCGATTAGGAAGACCAAGAGTCACACGATTACTTGTCTTGGAGTTGACCAAAGCCTATCCACTGACAAACAAAAACTAACGAAATTCGTGAACACGCCCAAGGGAGAAAAGCCTGGGATTACCTATTGGGTTGATGAAAACGGCTTGCTTCAACGTGTGCTCCTAAACCCCGATAGCCGTCTCGACCTAGTGAAGTAGGGTGTATGATATTTTCAAACCAACCAAGAGAGCTTTTTCATTTCGACATGATGGACATGATTCTCAAGATATGTGTGTGAATCTACCTTATCTTGTAAACCTTACAACCTTTTTTGCACTATTCACATCGATTGAATTATTACCACAAAGGCACAAAAACACCAAGGATTAGAATTCACTCCTTTCCTTTCTTCGTGGTAATCTCTCTTTTCTCTCTTCGCGGCTTAGCGTGAGAAAAATTTTAATTATTTTCAATTACCCCTTAAGGAGACTAAATCCGCGTATAGAATTAGACCAAAGATGATGTAGCACCTCTATCAATACTGAGGCCATAGATTGTAGTCAAACCTATGCACAAAGAAGATCCCCAAACGCCGAACCCGTACCAGAGCCCGTCACAAAATCAGCGAGCGATACCTAAGTCGAAATCATCATTGCGTCGATGGGTTCCACTTGCTGTCTATGGAGTATGGTTTTTATGCGCTGTGATTGGAGTCTGCGTCTATGGGGCTTTTGAACTAGCAGGCACTTCTAGCTTATTCGGCATTCACATTTCTTATCCGCATGCCTATTCCGCTTTACAAAGGGTCGGCCTTGTGGCGATTATTTTAGGATGCCCGGTCACGCTATTCGCACTTTACTTCGGCGGTTGGAAGTCAAGAGTTCTATGTTTGCTACCCGCCATTTATTTCTGGTATGCAGCTGGGGACGCTCTTTTACGATTCGGCTGGCCTTATGTCTGGGATTTTCTTTTTCAATTTGTTTGAAAGTATTGTGGCAACTACACCCCATACGTGTTCGGATTAAAATTCAACAACAACTCTCGCCCTTTATGAATATGGTAGGCTTCGTTGGGGCCGATCGGGCGGTTGGTTTGGCCGCCGGGGATGAACGTGATGGTTCGCAGATCAACAATCGCCGTGCCAGGTTCGTTCGCTTGTTTGACGACCGCGACTAGGCGGACATCGCCGAAGAAGTACCCTAGCTTGACGGGCTGAATCAATGTGATCTCTTCGGCTGCTAAGCGAGCCTGAAAGTTTTCGGCCATTTGTTTTTGGGCCTCTTCCCATTGACTCGGTTCGCTCTCGTGAATGTCTTGATGTTCGGTCTGCCAGCCAGCATACGCGGCGTACGCATCTTCATACGAAAGCGGAGTAAGATCGACCGCAAAGCTGTGCGTGATAGGGCCGACGATTCCCAATGATTTAAAAATACCTTGCGGCATGTGGTACGCATAGTGAAACAAGTAACATTGCTGCGGTTCTTCGAAGCCAGGCCACAGTAGTTCGCGGGTGTCGACCAACTGAATCTCTTGCGGCGGCATACCGAACTGTGAATCTTGCGAAAGCCACAGGGCCAGTTCGGCCTCGCACTTGGCTTCTTCACTACTGAACTTCGGATCGATCATATCTAAGCAGCCAAGCTCTTCGGCGAAGTTGAGAACTCGCAAACGTGAAACAGGATACTGGGCCAGTTCCACGAGCTTCTCTTTGCCCTTCTCTTCACCAAGCCGCCCTAGTGCGGCTGCCGCTTCGCAGCGCAGTTGGCGGTGACTTAGTTCCATCGCTTGATAGAGCTTGCCGATGGCCTTCTTTTCGTTGATCGAAGCCAGGGCATCACACAGGCCAACCGCTAGGGCGACCCCTTCGGAGACCTGAGTTCGCAATCCGGCCAGTTCTTCTGGCGTGGTTTCGTCGCGTTTTTCTTCCAAGGTACCGAGTCGCTGAATGATTCCGCCTAGCAGTTCAATCATCGGTTCGCTTTTGCCGCCAGCCGGATGCGGATCAATTCGGCCAGTGCGGAACAGATAGTTGGATAGATCAAGAATCAACACCGCCACGCTCAAGTGCTGCAATCCATCGAACAAGCGGGGGTACAAGGCATCGCTGTTGTAATCGTGCTGTTGCAATAGCGGCACAAAGCCAACCGCCGCTGCACTGGTAGTGGTGGGTGGGTCCGATGCGATCAACTCAGCAAACAGTTCTAAGGCTTCGACCGTGCCAATCAAAGTGAGCCATTGCAGCAACAGATGTCGCAAAGGGCTATCAGAGCCCCAGCTTTGATACAATTGCGAGACATCCTCTGCAAATTCGGTCGGTACTTCGGCATCTTCGCGGAGACGGACCGAAATCAGATTGATGACCCGATCTAAAATGCGTCGTTTGGCACCGCTGACTTGCTGGCCTGCATGTTTTAAGGCGAGCATGATGGTGGTGAGTTCCAGTTCATCGGCAGCACGCAACCACTCGAACTGCGCTGGCTCTCTTAACGCCTGTTCAATGGTCGGTTCATCTTGAGATAACAATAACAGCAGTTGGTTCGAGCGATCAGACATAAAATTTCTGAAATATCCCTAACAAGGAAAGAGGTACAAATCGATCCTGTTCAGTTTACGCTGAGCAGAGCGTAAACGCGAGACGATACCCGGTTGCTGGAAGTGTGATTTCAACCAGATTTCTTAATTTTGTTGCATTAGCGGGCCAAAAACGGAGTTTTCTAGAGAGCAATCGTCCCTGTGTTCCTTTTGACCAGCCCCATGCCAAGAGGACTTGGAAGACGATTTACAATCGTAGAGCATCCATCGCAGGCAACTTGTGAATACAGGATCTAGGTAAAAAAAGTGGCCAAGTAAAGAAATACATCTTGACGAAAGCAAGGTAAAATTGATCCAATGCGCGAACGTAGGTGGATCGCACAAGGGAACTTTAAGGGGAACTGCATTCGTCTTATAGTTCAACTGCGTGAAACAGCTCAAAAACCGGTGGACAATCAACGATGATTTCCAGCGATTGAGACCACCTCACTTTACATTCCTGGAATCTGAATCAGTTCGGACGGACCAACTAAGAGAGGATGAAATGATAGTCTATGAACTATTGTTTCTCTTTGATCAGATTCCAAGTTGCTCTTATACTCGGTGCCGTATAGAGCAAACTATTGGTAAAACAAGGCACCACATCTTGAGGAGCCACATCCATGGCCACTAAAAAGAAAGCTGCAAAGAAGACTCCGGCGAAAAAAGCGACCGCCAAAAAGGCAACTGCGAAACGCTCGACCAAAAAAGCTGCACCTAAGAAGGCCGCTAAGAAGTCAACCGCGAAAAAAGCAACTGCCAAGAAGTCAACCAAGAAAGCTGCTCCTAAAAAAGCCGCTGCAAAGAAAAAAACGACTAAAAAGGCAACTGCGAAGAAGTCGACCAAAAAAGCCGCTCCTAAAAAGACCGCTGCAAAGAAAAAGACGACTGCTAAGAAAGCAACCGCCAAAAAGTCGACCAAAAAGGCTGCTCCTAAAAAAGCCGCTAAGAAGACGACTGCTAAGCGAAAAACGGCCAAAAAGAAGAAGTAGTCTCACCAGACTCGCTCCACGAGACCCTAGTGGAGCTTCTGCGATACAACGAGAAAGGCCGATCCGCGACTTCGCTTGGGCGAGTTTACGGTTCGGCCTATTTGCTGCGCAGTGCGTATTTCCTTTCCAGCAAACAACTTACATCAAAAACGGCCCTTTCCAATAACTTCGGACTGATTGCTTGATTGACACAACTCCCTTATGCTAAAGGGTTTTACGTAACCAAGATTCCATTTCTACTAGTACCATTTATACGGAGCGGCTCGGGCATTGTCTGATAATCAAGAAGCGAAAGAATTACGCTATTCTGAAATGCCATTATCTGAACCGATGCAAGCAGCCTTGCAGAACGCTCAGTATGAATATCCTTCCCCCATCCAAGAGGGCGTGATTCCCTTGGCGCTTGAGGGAAAAGATATCGTTGGCCAAGCCCGCACAGGTACCGGTAAAACGGCCGCGTTTGCGATTCCCATTCTTGAACGCTTAAAACCATCGAAAGAAGTCACGACGCCTCAAGCGTTGATTCTTGTGCCAACGCGAGAGTTGGCCGTTCAAGTGCGTGACGAAATTGCCAAGCTTTCTTACGGACAACGCATTGAGTGCGTGGCCCTGTATGGTGGCAAACCACTGCGTGGCCAAATTGATAAATTACAACGTAATCCTCAGATCGTCGTAGGCACGCCTGGTCGTGTGATCGACCATATCAGCCGCCGAACATTTAAGCTTGATAGCTTGAGTATGATTGTGCTGGATGAAGCCGACCGCATGTTAGACATTGGGTTTCGTCCCGACATTGAAAAGATCTTGCGACAATGCCCTACAGATCGTCAAATGATGCTGTTAAGCGCCACGGTCCCGCCCCCGATTGAACGAATTGCCCAGCGGTTTATGAATGACCCTGTGAAGCTCGACTTTTCGCCAAAGAACATCTCGGCAGAGACGATTGATCAGTACTACTTTACCGTAGATCAGTCTCGCAAATATGATCTGCTGGTTCAGCTTCTGATTCGAGAACAACCACGCAAAGCGATTGTTTTTTGTCGAACCAAACGTGGCACGGATCGATTACAAAAACGACTCGCCAGAAAAACCAGCCTGGTTCGATGCATTCATGGTGACTTGGCCCAAGGCGCACGCAATCAAACGCTGAGCGATTTCAAGAGCGGAAAATACCGCATCTTGATTGCCACCGATGTCGTAGGCCGCGGCATCGATATCTCGCAAGTTTCGCATATCATCAACTTCGATATCCCCGCCTATTCCGACGACTATGTCCATCGCGTCGGTCGAACTGGCCGCATGGGACAAGAAGGCGTTGCCTATTCGTTTGTCACCCCAGAAGAAGGTGGCGAATTGACCAGCATCGAGATGCGAATCGAAAAGCTCTTGATGCGAGACGAGATGCCAGGTTTTGAATGCTACGAAAAGACTTCGGTCGACACTGGCCCTGGCTTATCGGAAGAAGACGACATCAAAGAAGTCGGCCTCTCCGTTGCCAAACCCGAAGGGCCACCGCCGAAGATGAACTCTCGTAAGAAGAAATACCGCCGGGCGCTTTAAGAATTCGCGTTGCTACTAATTTCTGTCCTCAACTAACGAACAATTCGCATTGCTGCGCAACTCAGGGTACAATGACAACTTTGTTCCAACAAAGCATGTCCTCCTTCCCTGAGAAGAACTATGGCCTATCGATTTCTGCTGCTTGCAATTCTACTCTTCAGCCCCGTTCTTTGTATCGCTGACGAACTGCCCGAACTTGATCTTTGGCCTGCGGGTCATGTGCCTGGCCAGAGCGGAGCAGTAAAAGAAGAGATCGTTGAGGTCATTGATGCAAAGATTGGGCGTAAGACGACCAAAGTCACGAAGCCTAAGATTACGGTTTACAAGCCAGATGCGAAGATTGATACGAAAGCCGCCGTGGTGATTTGCCCTGGCGGTGGGTACCATATTCTGGCGTACGATTTAGAAGGTGTCGAAGTTGCCAAGTGGCTGAACAGCATCGGCGTGACCGGGGTGGTGGTCCATTATCGTGTTCCGCGAAGCAAAGAGGCCGATCACAGAGTTGGCCCTATGCAAGATGCACAGCGGGCCATTCGCCTGACGCGTCAGAACGCGGAAAAGTGGAATCTTGATCCCAACCGAATCGGACTCATGGGCTTCTCCGCTGGTGGTCACCTCACTGCTGCCACTGGAACAGGGCATGAGAAAAAGACGTATTCTGCGATTGACGATGCCGATAAGTTAAGTGCCCGACCAGACTTTTTAATGATGATCTACCCGGCTTATCTCAACCGAGAAGGATCGGACACCGAGCTAGATGACTTTGTGATGGTCGATAAAAACACCCCGCCTACATTTCTGATCCACGCTGGCAATGACGGAGTCAGTGCGACCAACAGCTTAGCTTTTTACCTGGCCATGAAACGATTGGCCCTGCCTGCCGAACTTCATATCTTTCCCGATGGAGGCCACGGCTATGGACTTCGCCCCACAGAGAAAGCGGTCACAGGTTGGCCAAAGCTGGCCGAACGTTGGTTGCAAACGATGAAAATTATTGGCAACGAGTAATGCATTGAAAAGCAGTCAATCAAACAGGGTTGGCCGCTTTTTTCTTTTTCACAGCCTTCTTCGTAGCACTTGACTTGGCAGTCTTCTTTTTCGTCTCCATGTGCTTGGCGGTTTTCTTCTTGTTTTTACCGGTGGTTTGTTTCTTTAGCTTGCGTCCGTTGGCGGTGGACGGGGAACTGATCGAAGGTTCAGGGGCTCCATCTAATGAGTCGCCTGGTTCGATTACTTTCAATCGTTTTTTTATGAGCTTGACGTAGTCCTTTGATAACTCGAACCCGAGGTAATCGCGGCCCATTTTTTTGGCGACCGCCAGCGTGGTGCCACTGCCTGCGAACGGATCAAAGACCGTCTCGCCTGGATTGCTACACGAGCGGATGATTCGCCCCATCAATTGTTCCGGCATCTGGCAACCATGAAACCCGGCCCGCTCTTTAAAGGTGCCAGCTACGCGTGGAAAATGCCAGGTGTCTTCATCGGCTTGAAAGCTCTCAGGTATATCTTGCGGACGAAGTATCCAAGTATCGTCAGGCAAGCGGCCTTTGGGGTTGGCCCGTTTGTCTCCGTAGACCAACATTCGGGCCGAAGGGATTCGCAGTTCAGGATCATCAGCATTGAAGGTGAAATCTTTGGCGTCTTTCACAAAGTAAAAAATGTGGGCATGGCTGCGCGTGAACTTATATTTGCAGTTCACACCAAATGTGTAATACCATACAACCCAGCTCCGGCAGGTCAGCCCCAACTCTCGGGTTGCCATCACTTTCAGTTCGGCAGCAAACTCATCACCAATAGCCAGCCAGAATGACCCATTGGGCTTCAACACTCGTACCACTTCGGTGATCCACTGTTTGCTCCACGCCAGATAATCGTCTGCCGATTTCCGGTCATCGTACACGTCGTACTTATACCCAATGTTAAATGGCGGATCAGCAAACGCTAAGTCAACCGAACCAGCCGGCAATTTTTTCATGCCGGCGATGCAGTCTTTGTTGAGCAGCCTCTCATCCAGTCTTTTTCCCAAAACTTTCTCCCACAATTCAGTACAATATGATTTGATTCTCCTATAATACCGTTTAAACTGAAGATGCGCAATCCGCCATCTAGCTGGCGTCACCCCGTGGAAAAGATGTACGAATGGATCAGGAAGAACTAAAACGTTTGAAGTTTGTTGGCAAACTATTTGGTGAAACTCCATTGTCAAGAGATGGATTGCCTTATACGGAAGACTTTGCCCTACTCTGCGATAAATACAAGGCGAAATATGGCCCAATTTCAAACCACAATTTTTGGAGGGATCTTTGCCGTGTACTAAAAGCCCCTAAAAAGTTTTTTCCTGAGAATAGGTCTCGTAAAGAAAAATCCCATGCACCAAAGCTGACGCGACAAGAACAACTTGAGATAATTAGACTATTTCCAGAGGGACTAGGAATTAGAGACCGCTATCCCTACACAAAAGAGTTTGATGAAGTTCGAAAACAATTTAATACGCTAACAAACAATAGTTTATCAAAACAAGGGTTCTGGCGATGCTTAGTAGGAGTTGCTAAGAAATCTCAAAAACCCAAGCCTAGCTTTGAAGTGATCCCGACTGGAAAGTTTGAATCAAACCCCGATCTGATGACAGTCCTTGGCAATCTCAATCCATGGTGGCAAGGAAAAGTTCTTCAGAGGATTCCTTTTTTCCGAAGGACTATCTATGACAAGGCGAAGGCTGGCCTAGCTTCGGTCGAACTTGCCACAACGATGCGAGGGACTCGTAGAGTTGGAAAAACAACGATTCAGAAACAGCTAATCGAGGAATTGCTCTACTTAGACAAAGTTGATCCACGTAATATCTTGAGCATCGAATTTGATCAGCTTCCATCTTTAGGGGAGTATAAAGAGCCACTTTTGGCTATTGTCAACTGGTACGAAACCCAGGTTCTACCAAATACGATTAACCATCAAAATAAAACAGGAGAATCGGTCTACTTATTTCTTGATGAAGTTCAGAATCTAAAAAACTGGCCTGCTCAAGTCAAGCATCTCCTTGATAATTTCGATGTCCATGTGTTCATCACTGGTAGTTCTTCGCTTCGCATAAAGCGAGGAGAAGATAGCCTAGCTGGTCGCTTACGCAATATTCGCTTAGGAACATTTAGCCTGTCAGAGATTGTGGCAATTCACGAAGACCTCCAGTTCAAACCATTTCAACACAACAATGGATTGGATCAATGGAAAACGATGGATTTCTGGCTGAACCTAATTGAATATGGGAAGAAGCATCACAAGCTCTTATCGAATGCGTTCCTGAAGTACTCCCAGTCTGGTGGATTTCCAATGCTCCATTCCAACTTAAACCAGGCAGACGAATATGAAAAAAGAGATTACATTGAGGACACCGTAATCACGAGAACTCTAGGCCATGATACTATGGCAATTATTGGCAAAGGGTGGAATCCAGACTTATTGAGAGAAACATTTAGAATAGTTTGTCGGTATGCTGGAAAGTCTTTGTCACCAAAGTTCATTGCTGACAATCTATCCATTCGTCTTGGCGATCCTGTTAAGCCTAAAATAGTATCAGAATGCCTTGGCATTCTTGAGGACGCATTACTAATAAACCGTATTCCATCATTCGATAAATTACAAAGGAAACAAAAAAGTCACGATAAACTGTGTCTGTGTGACAACTTTGTAAGAGAGGCTTTTCTGCAAGACAGAATCCCAATTCACCCTGACGAGCTAAAAGCTCTCGATCAATCCAAATCTACTCAAGCAGGTCATCTGATCGAAAGCATCATTGGCAGTTATCTCTGCGAAATACCAGGACTTGATATCAGTTGGTTCCCTGAGCGAAACAATGAGCCAGAAGTTGATTTTGTATTGAGAATCGGAATTGAAGAAATCCCTATTGAAGTAAAGTATCGTCGAAAAAAACCTGGCAAGAGCGAACTTGCTGGTCTTCAGAGTTTCTGTGCAAAGAAAGAATATGACGCAGAGTTCGGCATTATTATCACTCAAGAATATGCGGGACTGATCGAAGAGAACATACTTGCCATACCGGCTTTCTACTTTCTTGCAGTGCGATAATATCAATCCCCAAAAAAAACGGATGCCAGAGTGGCATCCGTTTTAGATCACAATTAACACAAGGAAATCGACCTTGGTACTCTTCTACCTATCCATGAAAGTAAATATCGGAAGGTCACAGCTATTTGGTCATCTCAAGATTATGAGTCAACTGTTCTGCCGAGACGGACACTTTTAGGATTGATTCGTAAGTATTACGGTATTTTTCAGGTATGTTGTCAACTTTTATATAATCAAAATCATCGTCTGTGTCATCGCCTTTGACTTCGGCAAGAGGTGGTTCAACAGCCACGTTGTATTCTCCGATGGGGAGTTCAATGGAATAATTACCTTGAGCATCAAGCTCCGCTGTGTCTGAGTAACCTGTGCTTGTATCTTCAAAAACGACATTGCCCTTGGTAACCGCTGCTCCTTCAAAAGTAACCGCACCGGTTGCGATTAATAAGTTATCCTCTTGCTGACAACCAAACATCGTAGCAAGAGAAACAACTAAACCTAAAACTAAACTAAATCGATTTGTAGCATTCATTAATAAATGATCCGAATATCAGGAAAGAAAAATAGCCATGTAAAAAGGTTCCAGCACTCGATGGCTGGAACCTCGCAAAAGCAATCAAAGAATTGCTTTGCATAAATTTATGGAACTAGCGGATTGCCATCATTTCGATCTGCAAAGTTGTAAAACGCTTGCAAATCTACGGTGTCCGTAATAAATTTCACGGAACCATCGCATACCAATGCCAACACGCCGCCAGGGTGTCGTGATCGTAACGTAGTGTTACATCGATTTTGGTTATGATATCCTGGAGCCCCTTTAGGATTTGGTGTCTGACGCACCGTGGTGATATTGTAATACCGCATATCTCTATCACCATTTCCGGCACTACTGTGGCTACCAGTGGTTGAAAAAGTACCATTACCGTTCGGGACTTTTCTGTTTTTCATCCCCATCCAAGCACCACTGGTTGAATAGGCCACTCTCCAATTGCTGCCATTATTCGTATTTGAATTTTGATGCTGGCCACCTTGCTCAGCCATGGCCATCGTATTCGAAGTACCATCGGTGATATCGTTAAAACCCAGGGCTCTATTTCCGATAAAGATACCTCCTGCTGAGCAATGCCCACCGTTTTGGCCGTTGTGGTCTGTACTCGAATGATTCACGCTTCCTGCAATTCCAACATAAGAAGGAACTTGCATCTTTGCTCCTCTAATCGTTCGAAATTGTGGCAATTCGTTTGACGGACAGAAGAGTGAATCCGACTTAAATCCATCCAAGATTGCTCGGAGATCTGATGTACCTGAAATCCCTGAGCCCATCCAATAATTAATGTGATATCCACCCCAGAGATTTTTAGCAGAAATCTGGTCAACCACATTACCTTGTTCTAGGAAAGGTAGCATGAACATCCACATCGTTGGACCATGTCGACCTTCGGTCATCACAGCCGGAGGCAAAGATTGATAAGTTCCCTCATAGTTATGCATAGCAAGACCAACTTGCTTTAAGTTATTGGTACACTGTATACGACGTGCCGCCTCTCGGGCTTGTTGCACCGCAGGCAACAGCAGGGCGATTAAGATACCAATGATCGCAATGACCACCAGTAACTCAACAAGGGTAAACCCCTGCTTGGATGTAGGGTGTTTCATAGTAGTAATCCTCTGGAAAATTAAAAGATAAAAAGTATCAACGAACGGCCACTATCAATCTAATGATTAATATAAGCCGATTACTGAGTTGGCATTTGATATAACAATAATGGATCTACCAACAGCTTAGTTGGACATCCCTATCAACTAGTATATACTCAGAATGTATTAATGGTCAATAAATTATAGATAATAAAATTTCGGTCAAAAATCAGTTGACATTCCTTTGATTGAATGCCCCCTCTAAAAGGGCTACAATCCAAACCGGTCATTCGATTTAACTCCCACGGTTTCACCAAAATAAGATACTCTATGGAACGCCTGAAAACCAATCCGAACGCCGCACGAATACTGGGGCAAATTTCACAAAATAGCGGTATTAGTCGAGTTGAGATTGCCAAGAATCTCAGCTTAGATAAGTCAACGCTCACTCCTATCGTAGGCCGCTTAGTCGCCTCTGGTATTGTGGAAGAAACTGCCCAGGGTCAGGCCGGCTCAAAGGGTGGACGCAGGCCAGTTGAACTTCAAATCAACGCGAACTATGGGTGTATTCTTGGGCTAGATATCACCTGCCATGGCTTTCAAGCAGTGGTCCTCAATCTAGAGGGAGAAGCGGTCTACCATGAGTCAAACAACCTGAGTATCTCTGGAACTTCACTAGCAGCTACTGTGATTGAGATCAGCAAGTCGATTAATGAAAATCTTTCCCAAAAGGGTTTTCAATTATTAGGGATCGGAGTCGGAATCACGGGCATCGTAAACTACCATGAAGGAGTCATCCTGCATTCTGACTTATTCAATATCCATGAACCTCTTCCCCTTTCACAGCAGGTTAGCTTGGAAGTGAACCTGCCTGTGTACATTGAAAACGATGCCAATTGTTGCGGGTGGAGCGAGTTATCAGCCAGAAGAAAAAAGAACGGCGAGAATTTTCTTTGCCTGTTTTTGCGGTACTGGGATGCCGTGCAAGGCGTGAGGGCCGAATCACATTATGGTCTTGGGCTGGGGATTGTGCTTGATGGCAAGATCTATCACGGAAGCAATTATGCCGCTGGTGAATTCCGCAGCATTTATGCAGAGAACGGCACAACCAATCATTTTTCTGTTTCAGACGAAGACTTGAAGGATATACACAATAGCCAGTTCTTGGCCAGAATTTCCGACGAGCTTGCGCGGCACATTGAATTTTTAGTGAATACTCTCGATCTAGCGAATGTTGTTCTGATCGACACGCTGAGAGATCAAGACACCAACATGAAGTCAATTATTTCTGACGCGATTCGCCACCGCTGGTCCACGTATCGAGATACCGAGTTTCAGGTACTGGAGTCGGCCTTCGGCGAGAAAGAGGTTGCCTACGGAGCCGCTGACATGGTGTTAGTTCGTATCTTCAACGCTTCATTAAACAACGGAAATTCAAAAAGCCAACAACCGAACGGCCTCTCGATATTGCTCCCAGACAGTACACCTGTCGTCAGTTAGCAGGTTGGCCAGTCTCAATCATTAACGCTGCTTGCTCTGAATGAGCTCTAGGTAAGCACCAGCAATTAACGGCTCGTTGCTCAACTGAAGCTTCTCAAGTAATTGCGTGGCAATCTGCTCTCCCGCTTCGCTGGCTTGGCCTTCTTTCAGCACGACTTCTAATTCTAAGAAAGAACCCAGTTGCTCGACTTCATCCAAGTGAACTCGGGTTTGACCAATCAGATACAAAGTCCGACGCTTACGAACGATGCCTAGCTGGCCCATCGTTTCCGCTAGTATCGCTTGCAAGGCGTCCGGCTCAGGTACAGGCGTTCTCACATAGACCGACTGCCGGATGCCTGCGATATTGGGACGATGATAATGAATGAGCTCGGCGTATTCTTGATTGATAATACGAAGCTTTAAGCGTCCACTATCGGTACAGAAGAAGATGTCTTCCTGCACAAGCAACTCTGGTCCTGAATCGGCCAGAGGTTGAACAAGACTCTCTAGGGAAGAGCGATCCGAAACCGCAAGCTTAATTTCGATATTGCTTGGCAAAACGAATCCTCACTATCACTAGAAATACGCGAAGACCGCAAACTTAAATTAGCTGCCTGCTTTGAGTTCCGCCATGTGCTGAGCCCCGCCGACTAAGCGGTCCCAGTGTTCATGAATATACTCAGGTGGTCCGCCGATTTCCGCAACGACTTGTGCCACATCTTCGGTCTTGATCATCTCGATGGCATCCCACGGGCAGACGGTCAACTCGTACGGATTGGTTTTCTTTTGAGGAATGTGAACACAGACTTCACAACCAACACAACGTTCCAAGTCAATCTCGCACCAAGCCTGCATTACGCCCATTGTTGGATATTGCTTGATTTGAACAATACAATCGACCGGGCAGACTTCTAAGCAAGACTCACAACCAGTGCAGTTATCTGCATTAATAACTGCCACTTCCTTTGGCAATTTCTTTCGAGGGGCTTTCTTCTTTGCCATTATGGTTTTGCTTTACTGTACGAATGCTAAAAGGTAGAAGGGGTTATTTAGAGATCAGGTTGCTGAGGAACCTGGAGTCACTCAATTATACGCAAATATCGGTCAGTTTGAACGCCACAGTTAATTATTTTACCAACAACACAAACATTTATCTAGTAACGACTTAGCCGAATTCGACGCTAAACTCCCTCAGAAAATTAAGGGGCAACTGGGGATACGATGCCAGGAAACCGGGCCAAAAATTAGGTCTTAGCGAGAAAAGCCCTGCAAGAATAAAAAACGGCGGAAGAAATCGAGCATTCTTCCGCCGTCTGAATATCACCAATTCAGGGTCAATTTTAGAAGCCTGGCTCTTCTCCACCCTCTGGTTCGCCACCAGCGGTATAGGCTCCGATTGCTTTGATCGCCCCTTCTTGAATGCTGAAACGTGTTCGGGCAGCATTCTCTAGCATGATTCCTGATATCTGAATCTTGTCTGCAGTGCCCTCTAAAGCAGCTAATGCGGCTGCGACTTTGGCATCATCCTCAAATCCACTAACGAACTGCATGATAGGCAGTAGTGCAATAGAGAACTTCGCAGGACCGACAGGAACCGATCCGTCGGCAATCGATTGATCGATAGCGGCTTTCAACTGACCTGCGGCATCTTCACCAAAGGCCAAGTAAGCTGCGTCCTCACCGATTCCAATCACGACAGCCAGCGATTCGCCAAACACCTTCTGAACTTCTTCTTCTGGCGGAGTTGGGATGCTCATCGTATGGAAAGTGACCCCTTTATGCGACTCGGCATTCCATTCAATTCCAGGAAAATTTGGATTGCCCTCCACTAATTTAGCTAATTCTTTGAGGCTGTCTTCAATCTGTCTTCCATCCGCAACTTTAATCGCAGAAAGAAAAGTCAGTGTTTGATCTGAGAGAGACAGCGAAGCGGCGAAGTCAATTTTCCCCGATTTGACCGTATCAATATAGGAATCAAACAGCAGGTCAACGATTTTAGAGACTGCCTCTTCATGCTCTTCCGGCACTTCTAAACTGTCGACTGAAACTTCACGTAAAGCATTGACTTGCTCAATCGCCATGGCAATATCTTGTTCACCTGCTTTGACGGTCATGTTCAACGAGACAGCGGCGTCTTCGTTAATAAAACCGGAGAAATCACTGGTCAGGTCTTTATTCAAAGCCAACTGTTCAGCCATCTGAGAACCAGGGACAACGCTGTAGTGAATATCGAGATAAATTTCTTTCGCGGCAGGATCAACATTAAAACCAAGCGTCATATCGACAAATTCTTCGAAAACCCGCTCTAATTGTTTTAGCTGAACTTGAACCAGTCCTTTTCGCTTAGCGAAATCTTCATCCGATTCCCCAGGCTCTTGGATCAACGCAGACTCGGCACCAGCAACTACTTGCTCAAGTATCACTTTTCGATAAAGTTCTGGCACATTCTGGAGATTACCTTTGATGGCAAAGTCATAATCCTTCGGCAAGTCTCCTAATAATGCAGCAGGGTCAGCCGGTAGATTGGCCAATTTTTCTTTATCTTGCGCTAAGAATAACCAACCATTGTTTTCTTTAAAAAAGACAGGCATCATAAAGGGAGCAAAGCCCACTTCCATCATCTTCACGCCATCGCCTGCATCTTCTGCTTCGCCAAACATCTCTTCTGGGGTCAGCAGAAACGCCTCCAAGTCGGTCACGGGGATGAAGACCAGTGGTGTGAAATTATCCCCATCGGTCATCACGACAATGCCAACCGGTTTTGACTTGTCCATGCCAGCCGTGTAACCGGCAGCCATTAAAGGAGCAATGGCACCCATCTCGGCCTGACCAGCAGCGGTTGCAGCAAACTGGATATCAGTAAATATCTTTGATAGCGGAGCAATGGAAACAATAGCCACCGCTTTATCTTGTGCTGAAGCAGTAGATAAGGGAGCCATGGTCATCAGTAGCCCCATCAAGGCAACCGAACAGCAGCGAGCCAAAGTCTTCACGATTCTCTCTCCTAAGAAAGTAAGCAAAAGGTGTATCGGATTATATAGTTGAAATTATGTAATTGAGTTGTTATTAAAAACGTATCTCAATTGAAATCAAACAGGTGACTCGTTTCAAAATCAATCCTGTTATCTATCAATCTAACGACTTAGGGACTGGAAATGAAGCCAAGCATGGACATTTCTCTTATCCCTGAACAGAAACTACCTTTACCGGTGAAAAATAGTTTCATGAAAGCCAGAAATCTATGGGGATTATGTGAAAATAAGCAAACAATCAACTTATCAACGCATAATCACCCTAGAAAAACAGGGAGGCAAACCGGCGGCATTTGATTGCTGACGGGCCACTCCTACCTCAAAAGATACGATGCAAATTTTATTATCATGCAAAAATACATCGTTTTTTAGCCGTTTATCGTTCTCGAAATACAATTCGACCTTTGGTCAGGTCATAAGGCGAGAGTTCAACGCGTACACGATCACCTGGCACAATACGGATAAAATGCTTACGCATCTTGCCAGCAACGTGGGCCATCACGATCGGGCCTTCGTCGACTTGAACCCGAAACCTAGTGTTGGCAAGGGCTTGGGTCACAGTGCCCTCTACTTCTAGGGCCTCTTCTTTCTTAGACATAATTCTCCGGCGGTTCCGTCAATCTATAGGGTAAAACAAAAATGGGATTGCAATCCACACTTAATATACTGTGAAAATCGAAGCCTTCCAACCCGATTAAAGCATTCACCCCTGTTTTCTGCCAGACTGGGGCTGTTTTATCTATGGAAAACGGCTAGGCACTGTGATATGTTCAACTTCACTGACCCCCGTACCAGCTTGTCAGAGGGTGGTGAAATCGTACTAGACTTTTGTGACCTACACCTGTTGTCCCGTATTTTGACTTATTGGATTTGATGGCATGCCCAGCAAAAATCTCATCTCGCTTCTAATTCTACTTACTCCGCTGTTGGGCTGCGTTGAGCAGACAAATGTGGCAACACAAGAATCAGAGGAGTCTCCTGTCCAGCCGAGCAAAGAACCCAAACGCGTGATTGGATCGGTAGAGCAACTTCAGGGCGTGTATCCGAATCCACCACTGATCCTAGTAACAGATGCATACGAGTTCCAGTCATCCAAAAACGGCCAACTGATCGTTTGTAGTGATCAACGAGGGGTAGGTTTATGGGACATCACGACTGGCACACGGACTCGCCTGATCCAACAAACAGAAATAGTTCTCAACATTGCCTTATTAGAGAGCGATGACGCTCTACTCACCATTGCAACAGGGAGGACGACTCCGGCGAGACTTTGGAGCCTTAAGACGGGCAAATTGCTGAAAGAATATCCAAGCCCGTTTAATCTTATTGACGCAACTCCACAAAATCAAGAAAAAGAACAAGGAGGGAGTCAGTGGAAAGACACCGATTCTTGGCGGTGCGCAACATCAGGAATCGTTCCAGAAGCGGGTTTCGGATTCACGTGTGCCGCATTCGATTCCAATGAAACTACGCTTGCCACTGGATGCGAAGATGGGAGAATTATTCTTTGGGATGTAAAGTCTGCAAAACAGATCAAGACAATCGCTACGGGCGTATCTCGGATTCACTCGATTAAGTTTTCTGCAAGGGGAAATCGACTTCTTGCTGCCGCCAGGGATGACATCATCCAACTGTGGAACCTTGACGAAAATGCAAAGATTCGTGAGTTCAAAGAAACTAGAATAGAAAGAGAGATTTGGGTTAACGGTTACCGTCCAGCAATTGCGTTTTCTAATGATGGCTCAAAGTTCGCTCTATACTCGCCGAAGTTATTGGCAATTCGTGTTTGCGATTCCAGCACCGGAGACGACTTGCTCCGACTTCCCGAAACATCTCGGCATCCTCGCGGTCATTTGCAAATTTCTTTACAGCGTGGACTTGCGTTTGTTGACGAAACGACCCTGTTCAGTAATACCGGTGGGCAGATCAAGCTCTGGGATATTACTAATGGCAATTTGGTTCAACAAAAAATGTGCAATTCGGGTGTAAATGTTGGATACGAATACCCACACATTCACTACCTGAAATTCCTTCCTGAGATTGATGCTTTTGTTGCTGCTGAGGTAGAAAACGATGAGAACACTCATGAAGCAGATTGGACCGTGATTTCCTTCCATCCGCGTAAGCTGCTCGAGGTTGTACCGTAGCTCTAGAATCGTAGGATGGCTGCTTGCCAGCCGTCTGTTTGTGCGGTCCCAATCATTATCATCGAACCCTTCTCCCAATAATTGCCCATCCTCTTCGCAATGGAATCGCAGCCGGTTCGACGTGTGAAACGTAATTGAAGGCAAACCGAACAGACAGGCGGCTGGCCTATCGGCAGCCACCCTACGAGACTTTTTAGAAGCCA